>DATLLK010000565.1:0-2236 GCA_035537895.1 Planctomycetota bacterium | reverse complement strand
GGATGACGCGGTTCACGCGCAGCGTCGGCTCCTCGCGCGAGGAGTCCACGTCGCCCTCGAGCAGGACGACGCGGTCGTTGCCGAGGCGCGAGGCGTGCTCGGCGTAGGCCTTGCTGAAGATCACGCACGAGGCGTTGCCGGAGAAGTCCTCGAGGCGGAAGAAGGCCATCTTCTTCCCCTCGTTCGGCCCCTGCTTGATCACGCTCGTGCGGAACCCGCCGACGATGCCCCCGAGCAGCACCTTCTGCTTCTCCTGCGCGTCGGCGAGCGACGCGGTGGTCCCCGTCGCGTGGCGGCGCAGGACCGCCTCGTGCTTGGCGAGGGGGTGGCTCGTCACGTAGTAGGCGAGGACGTCCTTCTCGGCGGCGAGCAGGTCCTGCATCGGCGTCTCGGGGACCTCGGGGTAGGCGGCGGGCGCGCCCTCGGCCGCGGCGGCGCCGCCGAAGAGGCCGAGCTGGCCGGCGGAGCGGTCCGCGTGCGCCTCGCTCGCGAGGTTGAGCGCGCGGTCGAGGACCTCCGTCACCTGGGAGCGGCGCGCGCCCGTCGAGTCGAACGCGCCGCCCTTCACGAGCGCCTCGAGCGTCGCGCGGTTCACCGCGTGCGCGTCGACGCGCTCGCAGAGGTCGTAGACGCTTCCGAAGGGCCCGCCGCGGGCGCGCGCCGCGACGATCGCCCGCGCGGCCGCCTCGCCCACGCCCTTCACGGCCCCGAGGCCGTAGCGGATGGCCTCGCCCTCGACCGTGAAGTCGTGCTCGCTCCGCGAGACGTCGGGCGGGAGCACCCGGATGGACATGCGCCGGCACTCGTCGATGTACTCGGCCAGCTTGTCGCGGTCGCCGCACTCGCAGGTGAGGAGCGCCGCCATGTAGGCGAGCGGGTGGCGGCACTTCATCCACGCCGTCTGGTAGGCGACGACGGCGTAGGCGACCGTGTGGCTCTTGTTGAAGCCGTACCCGGCGAAGAACTCCATCTGCGACCAGATCTCGGCGGCCGTCGCGTCGGGGATCCGGTTCTTCGCCGCGCCCGTGACGAACTTCTCGCGGTACTTCGCCATCTTCTCGGGCTGCTTCTTGCCCATCGCCTTGCGCAGGTTGTCGGCCTCGGAGAGCGTGAAGCCCGCCAGCACGTTGGCGACGCGCATCACCTGCTCCTGGTAGACGATGACGCCCAGGGTCTCGCGGAGGATGGGCTCGAGCGTCGCGTGCAGGTAGGCGATCGACTGGCGCCCGTGCTTCCGCTCGACGTACTGGTCGACCATGCCGCTGCCGAGCGGACCGGGGCGGAAGAGCGCGAGGATCGCGGAGAGGTCGGCGAACCGGTCGGGCTTGATGCGGACGAGGAGGTCCCGCATCCCCGAGGACTCCAGCTGGAAGACGCCGAGCGCCTCGCCGCGCCCCAGCATCTTGTACGTGGCGGGGTCGTCGGGCGGCAGGGCGTCGAGGTCGGGCGCCTCGGCTCCCGTGCGCCGCACGTTCCCGACCGCCTTCGCCAGCGTCGTGAGCGTGCGCAGGCCCAGGAAGTCCATCTTGAGGAGCTTGATCTCCTCGAGGACGTCCATCGTGTACTGCGTCGTGATGTCGTCGCCCACGCGGTAGAGCGGGACGTACTCCTCGAGCGGGGCGTCGGCGATGACCACGCCCGCCGCGTGCTTGCTCGCGTTGCGGTTGAGCCCCTCGAGGCGGCGCGCGATCGACATGAGCTCGCGGAAGCGGTCGTCGCGGTCGACCTCCGCCTTCAGGTCGGCGTCCGTGTCGAGCGCCTTCGCGAGGCTCGCGTTGGGGCCGTTCGGGACCTTCTTCGCGAGGGCGTCCACGTCCTTCAACGGGACGTCGAGCACGCGCCCGACGTCGCGGATGACCGCGCGGGCGGCCATGGTGCCGAACGTGACGATCTGGCTGACGCGGTCCTTGCCGCCGTACTTCTCCTGCACGTACCGGACGACCTCCTCCCGCCCGTCCTTGCAGAAGTCGATGTCGATGTCGGGCATCGAGATGCGGTCGCGGTTCAAGAACCGCTCGAACAGGAGGTCGTGCGCGAGGGGGTCGACGTTCGTGATCGCGAGCGCGTAGGCGACGATCGAGCCCGCGGCGCTGCCGCGGCCCGGGCCCACCGGGATGCCCTTCTCGCGGGCCCAGCGGATGAAGTCCCAGACGATCAGGAAGTACGAGGGGAAGCCCATGTACTCGATGACCGAGGTCTCCTCCGCGAGCCGCGCCTCGACGGCGGCGGGGAGCGG
>DATLLK010000564.1:0-5142 GCA_035537895.1 Planctomycetota bacterium | reverse complement strand
TCCTCGGGACCCCAGGGAGAGACGTCGGACCGTGAGCCCGCCCGCCCTCGTCGTCCGCGACCTCGTCCGCCGGTTCCGCGACCCCGACGGCGCCGACCGTGTCGTCCTCGACGTGAAGCGCCTCGAGGTGCCCGCGGGCGGCACGCTCGCCGTCGAGGGCGAGAGCGGCAGCGGCAAGACGACGCTCCTCCACGTGATCGCGGGGATCCTCCCGGCCGACGCGGGGACCGTCGAGATCGCCGGCGAGCGGATGGACGGGCTCTCCGAGGCGGCGCGCGACCGCCTCCGCGCGCGCCGCGTGGGCTACGTCTTCCAGACGTTCAACCTGCTCGCGTCGCTCTCGGCGCTCGAGAACGTCGAGATGGCGATGGCGTTCCGCCCCGGCATGACGGGCGCCCGTGCGCGCGCCCGCGCCGCGCTCGAGCGCGTCGGCCTCGCCGACCGCATCGGGCACCGGCCCCACCAGCTCTCCGTCGGGCAGCAGCAGCGCGTCGCGATCGCGCGCGCGCTTGCGGGCACGCCCGACCTCGTGCTCGCCGACGAGCCGACCTCGAACCTCGACCGCGCGAACGCGCGGGCGTGCCTCGATCTCCTGCTCGCCTTCGCGAAGGAGGCGGGCGCGGGCCTGCTCGTCGTCTCCCACGACCCCTCCGTGCTCGAGCGCTTCCCCGACCGTCTGCGGCTCGAGTCGCCCGCCGTCGCCGGAGCCCGCTCGTGAACGTCGCCCGCTTCGCGCTCCGCAGCCTCTCCTCGCGCCGGCTCTCGACGGTGCTGACGGCGCTCGGCGTGGCGCTCGGCGTCGGGCTCGTCGTCTTCGTCGTCACGGTCCGCGGCGCCTCGCGCAGCGCCTTCGACGACGCCGCGCGGGGCTACGACGTCGTGCTCGGGGGCGTGCAGACCTCGTCGCTGACGACGGTGATGAACACGGTCTTCCACGTGGACCAGCCCGTGGACACCGTCGACGTCGAGGTCCTCGTCGACGTGAAGGCCGACCCGCGCGTGCGCTACGCCGTCCCCTACGCCGTGGGCGACGTGTACCGCGGCCACCGGGTCGTCGGCACCTCGTCGCAGTTCTTCGACGCGATCGCGGACGCGGAGGGGAAGCCGCTCCGCGAGCGCCTGATCCCGGGCAGCCGGATCTTCCCCGACGACGGCGAGTTCGAGGCGGTCGTCGGCGGGATCGCCGCGGCGCGGACCGGGTTGACGATCGGCAGCGAGTTCAAGGTGACGCACGGGATGGAGGAGGGCGGCCACCAGCACGAGGACGTCTGGAAGGTCGTCGGCGTGCTGGCCCCGACGGGCACCCCGAACGACCGCGCGATCTTCATCACGCTCGAGTCGTTCTTCCACGTGGAGGGGCACGAGGCGCCCGCGACGCCGCCCCCCGGGACCTCCGGGAACGGAGCCGGTCACGACGGGCACGAGGGCGAGGGGGCGCCCGAGGACCAGGGCCCCGTCTACGCGGTCTCCTCGATCGTCGTCCGGTTGAAGTCGCCCGCCCTCCGGTTCCAGTTCGCCGCCGACTGGAACCGCCGCAAGGACGTCCGCGCCGCCCTTCCGTCGCGCGAGGTCGGGAGGCTCTTCGAGGTCGTGCAGAACGTCGACGCGCTCCTGCGCGCCGTGGCGGTGCTCGTCCTCGTCGTGGCGGGGCTGTCGATCCTCGTCGGGCTCTACAACACGATCGCGGGACGGCGGCGCGAGATCGCGATCCTGCGCGCGCTCGGCGCGCGGCCGCGGCACGTCGTGTCGGTCGTCGTGCTCGAGTCCGTCGTGACGTGCCTCGCCGGCGGGCTCCTCGGCCTCGTGCTCGGGCACGCGGCCGTCGCCGCCTCGGCGCCGCTCCTCCTCGAGAAGGTCGGCATCCGCATCACGGCCGCGCCGCTCGGGTTCGGGCTCTACGCGCTGGTCGCGGGCGGCCTCCTGGTCCTCGGCCTGCTCGCGGGGGCGCTCCCCGCCTGGCGCGCCTTCCGCACGCCCGTCGCCGAGAACCTCCACCCCGTGGATTAGGTAGGCGGCGGGCCTCCGGCGCCGCCCGTCAGGCGGGACCCGGCTTGCCGTCAGGCGGGGCCCAGCTTGCCGTCAGGCGGGTGACGTGAGCTTCAGGCCCACGACGCCGGCGACGACGACGGCGACGCAGAGCAGCCGGGCAAGGTCGGCGGGCTCGTCGAAGAGGAGGATCCCCACGATCGCCGCGCCCGCGGCGCCGACCCCGGTCCAGACCGCGTACGCGGTCCCCATCGGGATCGTCCGGATCGCGAACAGCAGGAGGATGAAGCTCCCGACGAGCGCCGCGACCGTCAGCACGCTCGGCACCAGCCGGCTGAAGCCGTCCGAGTACTTCATGCCCGCCATCCAGGCGATCTCGAGCAGTCCGGCGAGCAGCAGGTAGACCCAGGCCATGGCGATCCCTCCCGACGCGACGTCCCGGAGCCTACGCGAGGGTCAGCGGCCGCGCGACGCCGCGACCTCGGCCTCGATCAGCGCCCAGGCGACCTCGTCGACCGCCTTCACGGCCGCGTCGCCCCCGCGGTTCGCGCACACGAGGACCGCCAGGTCGCGCTCCGGCGCGATCCAGACGACGCAGAACCACATCGTGTTGCTGCCGCCGTGCGTCAGCACGCGACCCCCCGCCCAGTCCCGCACGGGACGGGCCCATCCCATCGCGTAGTCGCCGTCGGAGGGCGGTTCGTGGAGGCGCGCGAACGTCTCCTTGCGCAGGAGTCGCGGCTTGCCGCGGGCGGCCTCGAGGTGGAGGGCCGCGAACTTCGCCCAGTCCGCGATCGACATGTGGACGGTGCCCGCGGGGCCGATCGCCGCGGGGTTGTCCGAGCCGGGGCCGGGCCCGACGGCCGTCCCGTCGGGCCGGTGGCCCCAGGGCTGCTCCGTCGCGCCCGCGCGCCCCGGCGCGCCGTACCCCGCGGTCGTGATGCCGAGCGGCGTGAACAGGCGGTCGCGGAGGAGATCCTCCCAGGGCTTCCCGGCCTTCGTCTCGGCCATGGCGCCCGCGATCGCGAAGCCCGCGTTGCTGTAGAGGAACGTCGTCCCGGGCGCGTGGACGGGCGGGCGGCGCACGACGCCGCGGAGCAGGTCGCGGCGCATCTCGACCGGCGTGCCCGCGTGCGTCCAGAGCCGGCCCCAGAGCCCGTCCTCGTCGAGGGCGGCCGGCGCGCCGGATCGGTTGCGCAGGAGCCACTCGAGGCGCACGTCGGCCCAGCCCTTGGCCATGCCCGCCACCTCGTCGGGAAAGACCTGCCCGATCGTCGCGTCGAAGGGCAGCGCGCCCGCCTCGGCGAGCACGCCGCAGAGCGTGGCCGTCATCGCCTTCGTGCACGAGCCGAGGTGCCACCGGTCGGCGACGGTCACCTTCGCGTCGGCGCCGACGCGGCGCAGTCCGTCGGCGCCGCTCGCCGTGAGCGTCGCTCCTCGAACGACGGCCGCCGCCATGCCCGGCACGCCGTGCCGCTCGCGCGGGCCCCGCAGGACGTCGGACACGTCGCGCGGCGCCTTCGCGGCGACCGGTGCGGCGGCGGGCGCGGGCGCCGGAGCGGGCGCGTCGGCCGCGCGCGCGGGGCCGACGGCGACGCCGAGGAGACAGGTCGAGAGCAGCGCTACCCACCGCGGACGGATGTCCATGGGGGGGATGGTATCGACCGTCGCACCGTCGGCAGCGACCCTCCGCGAGCGCCGCGGCGGCGCGAGTCGAAGGGACGTAGACTGTCGGGCATGGTGCGCACCCGAGGCCGGCAGGACGGGGGACGGCGCCTCGCCGCCCTCCTCGCGCTCTCCCTCTCCCTCTCGCTCGCGGCCGGCGCGTCGCCCGCGCCCGCCCGCGCCGAGGACGCGCCCCGTGCCGCGGACGCGTCGGGCGAGCCCGTGCGCCTCGACTTCGACGGGTTCCGCGCGCCGCCCGCGCCCCGCGCCGCGAACGGTCTGTGGGTGCCGACCGACGAGGGCTACGCGGGCGCGTGGACGGAGCCCTTCGGCACGCCCAGCGGGGAGGAGGGCGCTCCGGCCGTGCAGGCGTTCCAGGAGCCGTGGACCCCGCTGCACGCGCTCGCGCCCGAGGTGGTCGAGGACCTCCTGCGCCGGCTCGTCCCCGAGGGGGCCGGCGGCGGGTGGGCGAGCCGCGCCACGACCGAGGGGATCGAGGTGTGGACGACGCCCTCGAACCGGCCCCGCGTCGCGCGCGCGCTCGACTTCGTCCGCGAGGCCTTCGCGCCGCGCCTCGTCGTGCTCGCGGACCTCGTCGGGACCGACAAGGGCGAGCAGGTCACCCTGGCGTCGGGCGCCGTGGGCCTGCTCCCGCGCCGCTGGACGACGATCGTCCACCGCCGCGACACGAAGCTCCATGTCGTCGGGTACGCCGCCGAGGTGGCGCAGGAGGCGGTCGTCGCGCGACCCCTGGTGGCGTCGATCCCGTCGGGCGAGGAGATCTACGCCCGTTGGACGCCCGGCGAGACCGTCTCGGTCCTCGAGGTGTTCGCGGGCGACCTCGACGCGCGCGACCCCGTCGAGATCGATCTCTCGACGCTGCGGCTGACCCCCGAGGCGGCGGGACCCGGGCGCGTCGTCCTGCCCCGGACCGCGGTCAGGCGCGCGCGCACGGCGATCCTGCTCCCCGCGGGGAAGGCCACCGAGGCCGAGGTCGTGTGGTCGTCGGCGGACGGCACGCGTCGCCTGCGCCTGCGCGTGGACACCGCGACGGCCGCGCCGCAGGACCTGCCGCTCGGCGAGGACCGCGTCGGGGTCGTTCGCGCGGGGGCCGCCACCGCCGCCCTCGAGGGCGCCCCGCGCGAGGGCGGGCCCGAGGCCTCCGTGCGGGCCTTCCAGTCGTCGGGGGCGACCGACGTGACCCTCGAGCCGCTCGCGCAGGCGTTCGTCCTCGCCACCGGAGGCGCGGACGTCGTCGAGCGCCTGCGCGCCGCGGTGCGCCGCGGCGAGGCGACGCTTTCGGGCGCGACGGTCGAGATCGTCGCCGTCGAGTTGCTGGCGGCCTCCTCGGCGTGGGCCCGCGAGGCGGTCGTCGGCAAGGCGCTGCCCGCCGCCGCCTCGCCCGCGGTCGAGCAGGCGCCGGTTCTCTGGTCCGTGCGTGTCCCCGTCCTCGGGGGCGTCCCGCCCGCGGGGAAGGTGACCGTCGTGTCG
>DATLLK010000563.1:0-5180 GCA_035537895.1 Planctomycetota bacterium | reverse complement strand
CGCGCGACGTGGGTGGTCCGGCCCGCGGAGGGGGAGCGCGTGCTGGCGCGCGTGCGCGAGGAGCTCGCGGCCGGCCGCCAGGCCTTCGTCGTCTACCCGCTGGTCGAGGAGTCGGACCGCACGGGCCTCCGGGACGCGACGGCGGGATGCGAGGCGTGGCGCCGCGCGCTGCCCGGGCGCCGCGTGGGCCTCGTCCACGGGCGCATGAAGGCGGCCGAGCGCCACGAGGCGGTCGAGGCGTTCCGCCGCCGCGACCTCGACGTGCTCGTCGCGACGGTCGTGATCGAGGTGGGGGTGGACGTCCCCAACGCGACGGTGCTCGTCGTGGAGCACGCGGAGCGCTTCGGGCTCTCCCAGCTCCATCAGCTCCGAGGCCGCGTCGGGCGCGGCGGCGTCGGGGGCCTGTGCGTGCTCGTCAACCGGTCGACGGCCGGCACGCCCGACCGCCTCGCGGTGCTGGCGCGCACCGACGACGGGTTCGAGATCGCGGAGGAGGACCTGCGCCTGCGCGGCGCGGGCGACCTCTTCGGCACGCGGCAGCACGGCGCCCCCGGGTTCACGGCCGCGCGCCTGCCCGGCGACCTCCCGCTCCTCCTCTCGGCGCGGCGCGCCGCGGCCGCGGTCGTCGCGCGTGCGCCGGGGCTCGACGCGCCCGGGGTCGTGGGGATCGCGGCGACGGTGGTGGCGCGCGAGGCGGCGATCGGAGATCGCGCCCGGGGAGGGGGACGGGGCGGTGACACCCTCCCCCGACGTTCTTCCCCTTCCGCCGAAGGATGTCATGCTCGCCCCGATGCGCCGTCGTCGCCCGTCGCTCGCGGTGGTCCTCGCCGCGGCGATCTTCCTACCCGCGGCGGGGCTCCGCGCGGAGGACGCGCCGCGCCCCCCGCCGTCTCGACGCGGGGACGGCTTCAAGGTCTCGCCGCCCGACCCGACCGGGCCCGCGCCGGCCGAGACGCCGCCCGCCGGCCCCGTCGAGCCCGGCGCCCCGCCGGTCGCGGGCGGCGCCGACGTCGCCCCGATCATCCGGCGGCTTGCGACCTGGCCGGGCCCGGACGGGATCCGCGCGGCGGAGTCGCTCGTCCTGCTCGGCACCGAGGTCGTGGACCCCGTCCTCCAGGCGCTGACGCGCGGGGAGGCGGGGCTCCGGCCCGGCGCGGCGTGGGTGCTCGGCAAGGTCGGCAGCCGCGACCACGTCCCCGCGATCCTGCGCGCCGCGGCCGAGAGCCGCAGCGGCATCCGCCTCGAGACGTTCTTCGAGGCGGCCTACGAGCTCGACGTCGCGCTGACCAAGAAGTGGCTGTTCTCCTTCCTGACGCTCGAGCGGCCCGTGTTCCGGGCGCGGGCGACGGAGTTCCTCGCGGGGATCGTCGTGCCGGAGGACCGGCCCCGCATCGACGGCCTGATCCACGCGCCGGCGCGGCAGCCGGGCGTCCGGATCGCCGGTCTCGAGCTCCTCCTGCGGACGAAGGCGCCCGACGCCGCGGAGCGCCTCCTCGCGGCGCTCGGCGACCCTCACCCCGACGTCGCGCGGCGCGCCGCGGTCCTCGTCGCGGGAGCCGCCGTCGAGGACGAGACGCTGCTTCCCCGGTTGAACTCGCTCGCGAGGGAGACCGAGGCGCGGTCGCGGTCCTACGCCGTGCTCGGCCTCGTCGAGCACAATCGTCGCGCGCGCAAGAACGGCTTCGACGCCGAGACGGTCCGGGCGCTGACCGGTCGCCGCGGGCTGCTCCACCCGGACCGGCTGGTCCGGAGCACCTCGGCCGTGGGCCTCGCGTTCGGGGCGCTCGACAGCACGGACCCGGCGGTGGGCCCGCTCCTCGACCGGGACGTCGTCTCCGTGCTCATCGAGACGACGGGCGGCGACCACTTCCTCGACTACGGCAGCGTGGTCGAGCCCGCGTTCGCCGCCCTGCGGCGCCTGAGCGGCCTCGACCTCCCGCCCACGGCCTCGCCCTGGGCGCAGTGGTGGCTCGAGCGCATGGAGGGCTTCCGGGCGCGGCGCACGCTGGCGGGCGTCGCCCCGGCCGACATCCCGCACAGCCGCGTGATGTTCGACGCCGTCGACGCCGAGGGCCGTCGCCGGCGCGCCGCCTTCGTGCCCGAGGCCCCGGGCGGGGGCACTCGGCCGAAGGACGCGTTCGTGCTGCCCCTCCCGGCGTTCCAGGCGCTGGTCGACGGGATCGAGGACGCGGGGATCTTCGCCCAGCCCGACGACCCGCGCACGCTGGCCGACGAGCATCTGGCGGTGCGGCTCGCCGTGATGAACCAGGAGAAGCGCATGCTGCTCGTCCCGTCGCGCGACGATCCGCGCCACGGGACGCTGATGGCGCGCCTCGACGCGCTCGAGGAGACCAACCTCTGGCAGAGCTACCGCGACGTCGACGTGCACGCCGACGAGGCCGCGTGGTGGAAGGCGCAGCGCGCGTTCTTCGCCGAGGCGGCGCCGGCGGCACGCCGCGAGGCGCTCGCGCAGATGGTGACGGCGTCGTTCGACGACCTCGCCAGCGACGCGGAGCGCGGCGAGGCCCTCGACCTGCTCGAGCGCCGCGGCGCCGAGGTCACGGACGCCGGCCTCGCCGCGCTCCTCACGTACGCCGCGAGCGCCCCCGCCTTCGGCGACGTCGAGTCGCGGCTCGTCAAGTGGGTCACCGGGCTCGACCGCCCCGCGCTGGCCGAGCCGACGGTCGAGGCGCTGGCTCGCGCGGGGTCGCCCGAGGCCGCGCGACTGCTCGCCGACACGCTCGCAGGCGCCGGCCCCCAGCGGGTGCGCGAGGCGATGGCGGACCCGCGCCCGGGCGTGCGCTCCGCGTCGGCGCTCGCGACGGCCGACCTCCTGAGCGGGCCCATGGGCCGCGACCCGACGGTCCGCGCGCGGCTGGGCACGACGCTCGAGCCCGGTCTGCGCGCCCTCCTCGTCGACCCCGACCCGATCGTCAAGGCGCGGGCCGCGGCGTCCCTCCAGATCCTCGGCGACGGGACGATGCTCGACCGCCTCGAGGACGTCTACCGCGAGGGCGACGCCGCCGTGCGGATCGCGGTCGCCGAGTCCTACGGCCGGATCGGCGGCAGCGCGGTGCAACCGCTCCTCGTGCGGATCGTGGGCGAGGTCGGCGTCGAGAACGCCCCGGTGCGCGCGGCGGCGCTCGCGGCGATGGCCGCCTCCCGCCACGAGGACGCCGTCCGCATCATCGCCTTCTACATGCTGAACGACGCCGACGCCGGCGTGCAGCAGGCGGCCGAGTCGTCGCTGACCGGCCTCGCCGACGAGGGCGCGCGCCAGGCGCTGCTCGACCTGCTCGCGACGGAGACGCTCCCCCCCGAGCGAAAGGTCCGCGTCCTTCGCGCGCTCGCGTCGTTCGAGGGGCCCGCCGTGCACGCCGCGCTCGGCCGCAACCTCGAGGACGGCGACCCGCGGGTCGTCGACCAGGCGGCGCTCGGCCTCGCCGCGCAGCGCGACGCCGCCGCCGTGCCCTACCTCGTCGCGATCCTGCGCCGCCCCGAGGAGCCGCTGCGGCCCAAGGCCGTGGAAGCCCTGCAGGACTTGACGAGCGTCACGCTGCTCGTCGCCTCCTACGAGGCGGCGGCGGACCAGTACGAGGCGTGGTTCCGCCAGCACCGGACGGGCAACGACCGGTCCTGGTTCCGCGACGCCGTCGCGAAGCGCGGCTACGACACGACGGCGCTGGCCGGCTACCTGCGCGGCGAGTCGGACCTCGGCGCGGTGCCCGTACTGCTCCGCACGATCCGCGACGACGATCCCGTGCTCCGCCGCAACAGCGACCTCGCGCTCCGCCGCGTGACGGGCCACGAGCCCGCCCGGCGCCTCGACCGCACCGCTTCGCGCGAGGAGTCGGAGCGGATCGCCGACCGCTGGGTCTCCTGGGTCGGCCGCAACCCGTCCGGCCGGACGAAGTAGGAGGGGCCATCGCGCGCGGCTCCCGCCCCCGTCGCGGCGCGCGCCGGGCCGCGCCACGCCGGACGGGCGCGGCCTCGCCCGCGGTGCTCGTGGGGGCGGGTCTGCTCGCCGCAGGCATCGGCTTCACCGTCGTCACGCTGTGGCCCTCGCGCGCGAGCGTCGTGCGCGTCCTCGCCGACCGGCCGCCCGACCTCTCCCGCTTCGACGCGCAGGTATCGGCGGCGGCCCGCGAGTCGGGGGTCGACCCCGCGCTGCTCCGCGCGCTCGCCGCCGCGGAGAGCGGGGGCGACCCGCGCGCGAAGAGCCGCGCCGGCGCGGTAGGCCTCATGCAGCTGATGCCCGCGACCGCCGCCGAGCAGGCGCGCCGCCTCGGGCTCGATCCCGATCGCGTGGACCTCGAGGACCCCGGCGACAACCTGCGTCTCGGAGCCGCCTACCTCGCGCGCCTCCTCTCCCAATTCGACCAGGACGAACGCTTCGCCCTCGCCGCCTACAACGCCGGCCCCGAGAGCGTCCGCCGCTGGCGCCTCCGCGCCGCCGACGCCCCGTCGGAAGAAGTCCTCCGCCGAGAGGCCTACGCCGAGACGAGAGCCCATGGCGCGAGAGTGCTCCGCTTCCGTGACTCCTACCGCGCCCGATGAGTGACAACGCTCTCTCACTCTGAGAGTTAGAACGCGGGTCGTACCCGATCGATCGACCGCGCTCCGTCGAGGGCTCGGTAGGTACGCTCCGCCTCTGCCTCCGAGCCTGGCGCGCGGGTCGCACCTGATCGGTCGACCGCGCCCCCTCGTGCGCCGCGCAAGCGGCCGCGACGAGGGCGTCCCCTCGCGGGGCCGTTGAGGAGCGGCCCGAACGCGCGTCTTCGCGCGTGAGGGCGCCACGTGCGCGCAGCGCACCGGCGCCGCGATGCCCGGCGCCGAGGGTCGCGGTCGTACTCTGCCGAACAGTCCCCGCTTCCGGGACGGGGGATTAGCTCGTGGAGACGCGCATGAGCAGCTCGGCGTTCGTGCGGTACTTGGCCATCTTCTCGCGGACTTCGAGCAGAGCCTCTTCGGGCTCCTGCGCGAGCATCTCGCGCCGCAGCGCCGTGATGCGGCGGTGCTCTTCCGGGTGGAGGAGGAGTTCCTCTTTCCGGGTGCCGGACTTGGCGACGTCGATGGCGGGCCAGATGCGGAGGTTGGCGATGTCGCGGGAGAGCACGATCTCCATGTTCCCGGTGCCCTTGAACTCCTCGAAGATGACCTGGTCGAGGCGGCTGCCGGTG
>DATLLK010000562.1:0-4526 GCA_035537895.1 Planctomycetota bacterium | reverse complement strand
TCGCCGCGCTCCTCGGGCTCGGCCTCCGGCCGCTGGCGGCGGAGGACGCGCCGCCGGCGCCGCGCGCGCCGACCTCGTACAGCCCCGTCGTCGAGGAGCCGTTCGCCGCCACGATGGCGCGCATGAAGGGCGAGAAGGCGGCGATCGAGGCGCGCCAGCGGGACCTCCTCGCGGCGCGCTACGACCTCGCCGACCGCCCTGCGCCCGGCGTCACGATGTCGCGCGGAAAGCCCGTGCAGGCCGGCGTGCGCGTGAAGCTCGCGGCCGGCGTCACCTGGGACCAATTGGCCGCGATGTCGCCCGAGGACGTGCGGACGAAGGGCGCGTGGCCCGCCGGATTCCTGCCCCTGTCGCATCCCAACCATGCCGAGGGAGGGATGGTCTTCCCCAAGTTCCACATCGCGGAGGTCCTGAAGCAGACGGGTCGCAACCTCGCGCGCTTCGACCTCGACTTCGACCTGCCCGACCACGTCCTGCCCGAGTTCCCGCCTCCGATCTACCTGACGACGCGCCCCGACCTCGGCGACGTGAGCCAGGGGAAGCTCGTGACCTCGGAGAACTTCTACGACCTCTTCAACGGGATCCTCAACCCGAAACAGATCGAGGGGCTGCGCCTGCTCGTCGTCCCGACGCCGCAGCAGCAGTTCAACGCGACGGCGGACCGGCGCTCGGAGCGGCCGAGCCTCGGGGTCAGCTGCTTCGAGTGTCACGCGAACGGCCACACCAACGCGTCCACCCACCTCGTCGGCGACATCCGCCCGCAGGCGTTCCGCCACCGCATCGACACGCCCAGCCTGCGCGGCGTCAACGTCCAGCGGCTCTTCGGCTCGCAGCGCGCCCTGAAGACGGTCGAGGACTTCACCGAGTTCGAGCAGCGCGCCGCCTACTTCGACGGCGACCCCGTCGCGGCCACCAAGAAGGGCGTGAACATCCTCGAGCGCGGCAGCCAGGCCCACTTCATGGCGGAGTTCCAGTCCCTGCTCGACTTCCCGCCCGCGCCGAAGCTTCGCTGGGACGGCAAGCTCGACCTCGCGAAGGCGCGGCCCGAGGAGCTGCGGGGCCAGGAGGTCTTCTTCGGCAAGGGCCAGTGCTCCGTGTGCCACCCCGCGCCGTACTACACCGACAACCTGATGCACAACCTGCGCACCGAGCGCTTCTTCGACCCGAAGTGGGTCAACGGGCGCTTCGCCTCGCAGGACGGCCCGATCAAGACGTTCCCGTTGCGGGGGCTCAAGGACTCGCCGACCTACCTGCACGACGGGCGGCTGATGACCATCGACGACACCGTCGAGTTCTTCAACCTCGTGCTCGAGCTGAAGCTCTCCACGCAGGAGAAGTCGGACCTCGTCGAGTTCCTCCGCTGCCTCTGATCGCCCCGGGCGCGCCCGTGTGGGTGGGGAAGGCACCTCCCGCAGGAGGGTCGCCGTGCCGGGGCGTCGTGGCCGGAGCGCCCGTTCCCTCGACGCGCGCGGCGTCGTAGGGTCGGGGCCATGCACCCCGCACGGGCCGCACCGCTCCCGACACCCCATCGCGCCGGGCCGAGGCGCGCTTGCGGCACGGCCTAGTGGAGGCGCGCCGCACCGTCCGCGTGGCCGCCGCCGACGGGCTCCACGCCCGTCCGTGCGCGCTGGTCGCGGCGGCCTCCCAGGCCTCCGCGTCGTCGGTCCGTCTCGAGGCCGGCGACGCGACCGCCGACGGAAAGAGCGTCCTCGATCTCCTGATGCTGGCGGCGACGGGAGGCTCGGAGATCACCGTCCGCGCGGAGGGCCCGGACGCCGACGCCGTGGTCGAGCGCATCGCGCGGATCGTCACGGGCGTGGAGAAGGCGTGACTCTCGGGGCCCGGCGGGCCCCCTGCGTCAGGAGGCCGCGGTGCCCGCCCGCACGGCCGCGCACAGGGCGAGGGCGATGCGGTCGCACTCCGCGTCCGTGACGCACAGGGGCGGGAGCGCGTAGACGACCGTGCCGAGCGGGCGCAGCAGGACGTCGTGCTCGAGGGCCGCCGCCGCCATGCGGGCGGCGGCCCCCGCGAGGTAGCCGCGGCCGTCGGGATCGTCGATCTCGACGGCGCGCATCGGCCCGATCCCTCGGACGTCCCGTACGCCGGGTCGCCCCGCGAGGCCCGCGAGGCCCTTCTCGATGCGCTGCCCGATCGCGTCGGCCCTCGAGAGTCCGCGCGCCTCGAGCAGTTCGAGGGCGGCGACCGCGGCCGCGCAGGCGATCGGGTTCGCCGTGAAGGAGTGCCCGTGCAGGAACGCGTCCTCGCGCCGCTCGGAACGGAACGCCTCGAACACGCGCTCCGTCGCGAGGGTGGCGGCGAGCGGCAGCGTCCCGCCCGTCAGGGCCTTCGACACGCAGAGCAGGTCGGGCGACACGCCCGCCGTCCCGCAGGCGAACAGCGCGCCCGTGCGCCCGAAGGCCGTCAGGACCTCGTCCGCGATCAGGAGGAGGCCATGACGCGCGGTCCGCTCGCGGATCCCGCGGAGGAAGGACGGCGTCGTCACGCGCATGCCCCCCGCGCCCATGAGCAGCGGCTCGACGATCATCGCCGCGCACGTCGAGCCCTTCCGCGCGAGCAGGTCGTCGAGCGCCGCGAGGCACGCGGCCTCGCTCCTCCCGTGCCCGGGCACCGGCACGCGCTCGCACGGGAACCTGAGCGAGCGGTAGTCGTGCGTGAACGGGCTCTCCGCGGACACGCTCATCGCGCCCACGGTGTCGCCGTGGTAGCCGTGCTCGAGCGCGAGGATCCCCGTGCGTCCGGGCTCGCCCTGGCGCGCGTGCCAGGCGACCGCCATCTTGAGCGCCGCCTCGACCGCGGTGCTCCCGTCGTCGCTGTAGAAGACGCGCGTCAGTCCTGCGGGCGCGGCCCGGACCAGCCGGTCCGCGAGGTCGACGGCCGGCGCGTGCGTCGCCCCCGCGAACATCACGTGGTCGAGCGCGCGGGCCTGCCGGGCGATCGCCGCCGCGATCGCGGGCTCGCCGTGCCCGAACAGGGTCGTCCACCAGGAGGAGATGCCGTCGAGCACGCGCCGCCCGTCGGCGAGGTGGAGCCAGGCGCCCTCGGCCGCCACGACCGGAAGCGGCGGAACCCCGAGGCCGTGCTGCGTGTACGGGTGCCAGGCATGGGCCGCGTCCCGCGCGAGGAGGTCCGCCCCGGCGGTGGCTCTCGGCGAGTCCCCCGCGATCCGGTCGATGACTTGGCGCCACGCGGGGTCCTCGAGCGCGCGGGCGGACGCCCGGTCGACCGCCGCGGCCGAGATCGAGGCGATCTCGGGCAGGACGAGGACCGGTTCCACGGCGCCGTGACGGGCGATCGCCTGGCGCACGGCGTCGGTCGGCGGGCGCGAGACGACGACCGCGAGGACCGTGAGGCCGCGGCGGCGGGCCGCCTCCAGCGTCAGCAGGGTGTGGTTGAGCGTGCCGACCTCGGGCCGGGCGACGACGACGAGCGGCAGGTCGAGGTCCGTGAACGCGTCGGCGAGGGTCGCCGTGGGCGAGAGCGGGACGAGCAGGCCGCCCGCCCCCTCGACGACCCACGCGGTCTCGGGCGGCGCGACCGGCGGGCGCAACGGGAGACCGATCGCGCGCCCCGCCGCGAGCGCGGCCTCGTGCGGCGACGCGGGCAGGGCGAGCCGCACGGTCGGCGGAGCGGACTCCTCGGGCTCGAGCCCCGCGAGCGCGGCGACGGTCGCCGTGTCGTCGTCGGGCGGCGATCCCGTCTGGAAGGGCTTCCAGTAGCGACGCACGCCGTCGGGGTGGAGGCGGCGCAGGGCCGCGAGCAGCACCGCGCACACGACGCTCTTCCCGACGTTCGTGTCCGTCCCCGTGACGACGGTCCCCCTCACCGGCGGGCCTCGCGCGCGACCTCGGGCAGGACGGCGAGGAGTCGCTCCGTCTCGTGCTCCGCCAGGTCCGCGTGGAGGGACAGGCGCAGCCGGGCCGTGCCCTCGGGCACCGTCGGGGGACGGACGGCCCGCGCGGCGAAGCCGCGCTCGCGGAGCGCCGCCGCCGCCGCGAGCGCCGTCTCGGGCGCTCCGAGGATCCACGGGACGAAGGCGCCCTCCAAGCCCCCGACGCGCTCGCCCAGGTCGACGAGCGCCGCGCCGACCCGCGCGGCGAGCGCCCGGCAGCGCGCCCGCGGACCGGGTTCCTGCGACGCGACGCGAACGGCGGCCTCGACGCCCGCCGCGACCGACGGCGGCAGCGCGGTCGTGTAGGCGTACGCACGCGACGCATGGACGAGGCGGGCGGCCACCGCCGCCGAGCAGGTGACGACGCCGCCCGCGCCCCCGAGCGCCTTTCCGCACGGGTTCATGCGCGCGGCGACGACGTCCTCGCACCGCGCCTCGGCGACGAGGCCCGCCGCGGCGGGCCCCCGCACGCCGATCGCGTGCGCCTCGTCCACGAGGAGGAGCGCGTCGCGCCATCGGCAGACGCCCGCGAGCGCGGCGAGGTCCCACGCGTCGCCCTCCATGCCGTGCAGGGACTCGACGATCACGAAGCGGCGCCCCGCACCCGCGTCGTCGG
>DATLLK010000561.1:0-3946 GCA_035537895.1 Planctomycetota bacterium | reverse complement strand
GTCGAGGAACACGTAGTCCCACGCATCCTCGGGAACGTCGGCCAGCGCGTCCCGCAGGATCACCTCGCGCCCGATGACCGAGGCGAGGTCCAGCTCGGCCCCGGCCAGGTCTTCGTGGGAGGGCACGACCGACAGCCCCGGGGTGGTCGTCGCCACGACGCAGTCGGTGACCTTGGCGCCCTCGACGAGGATCTCGTAGATCGACGCGCGAGCCGTGCCGGGCTCCGGGTCGCCCAGGAGGTGGTCGGTCAGGTTCCCCTGGGGGTCCATGTCGACCAGGAGGACCCGCCGGCCCCGGAGCGCGAGGGCGGCCCCCAGGTTGACGGAGGTCGTCGTCTTGCCGACGCCACCCTTCTGGTTGACGACCGCGATGATGCGCACGGCGTGAATGTACGCCGCCCTGCGGACAGCGCTAACCGTCCTCGCCGGGCGCGACCTCCCCGGTCTCCTCCGCCTCGGGCTCCGCCTCGACCTCCTCCTCGGGGGCCTCGGGGGCGTGGTTCTTCATCAGCTCGGCGAGCACGACGGTCGCGAAGGCGCCGGGCGGGAGGACGAACCGCACGACGACGTCCTCGCCCCCCTCCGCCTCGAGCGAGCCCTCCGCGAGCGGGACGCGCAGGGGCCGGCGGGCGCCGCGGGTGCGGACGTGCGCGGCGCGGAACAGGTCGTCGTCGAGTCGCTCCGCGGAGAGGACCTCGTCCTCGATCGCCCGGGGCGCGCCGGTCGGGTGCCGGCCCTCGTAGCCGGGCAGCGGCCCCGTCGGGGAGGCGTCGAAGCGGGTCGCCCGCGCCGCCTCCTCCCCCGCGTCGGTCACGGCGTAGAGGGCGCCCGTCGCGTGCTGCCAGGCGAGGTCGCCCTCGAGCAGCCGGTCGACCGTGCCGTCCGCCAGCCGTCGGTCGAGCACGCGGTTGAACAGCCACGACTGGTAGGCCGAGACGTAGATCCTCCGCGGGCGCTTGCCGAGCGCCTCGTAGGCCGCGCGCGGCTCGCCCCCGCGCAGGAGCACCGAGAGCGCCTTCTTCTGGATCCGGTGCTTCATCGGGAAGCGCGCGAACGCCTCCCGCACGTCGCCCGCGTCGAAGGCCTCGCGGGCCCCCCGCACGCGGGGATCGCCCTCGCGCGGGTCGGGGAGCCCGCAGAGGTGGCGCAGGAACTCCTGGAAGTCGCCGTGGACGATGGCGCGCCCGAGGATGTGGCCGTCCTGCTTCACGCCGAACCGCTGGACGCCGTAGGCGTTGGGCACGCCGGTCGTCACGAGACGGCCGAGCGCCTCGCGCGCGGCGGCGAGGTGCTCGACCCGCGCGCCGCGGATGCGGATCGTGAAGCGGTTCCCGCGCAGGTGCCCGATGCGCAGGCGCGTCGGGTGGCGCACGGCCGCCAGCACGCGGATCCGCGGATGGCGGATCGAGAGGAGGCGCGACGGCGCGACGCGGTGCACCGACATCCACTGGCGCGTGACGGCCTTCGCGTCCTTCAGTCCCGCGTAGCCGATCCGGTGCTCGGAGACCTGGACGGCCTTGGAGATCCAGAGCAGCGACTCGAACGTGCTGATCCCGTGCTTCTCGAGCAGGAAGTGCACGTGCTCGCCCTCGCCCGAGGGCTCGTAGAGCGGCATCTCCTCGACGACGAAGTCCTCGAGCTCCGCCCGGATGTGTCCGTGGAGCCCGGGCAGGTCGGCGGTCCGCAGGCGCACGTGCGCCGGGGTCGCCGACGCCGGCTGGGGCGAGGGATCGTTCACCGGCGCCCCGCCGGTCCGGGCCGTTCGTGCACGGTCCGCCTACTTCTCCTCGATCAGGCTGATCGACCGGAGGGCCTCGATGACGTCGTCCTTCCACGTGTCCCAGCCACCCTTGCGGACGGTCAGGCGCACGACGTAGGTCCGGCTGTCCGTCGAGAACGTGTAGATGACCCACCAGTCGTCGCCGATGCGCTCGATGTTGCCCTTGAGCATCAGGCGCCAGGCGTGGTCGACCTTCACCTTGCCCACGGTGGGCTTCTTCACCTCGGTCAGGACGCCCATGCGCTCGAGATCCGAGACGGAGAGCTTCTCGGCGGGGTCGTCGGGGCGCTTCAGGTCCTTCTTCTTCGCGAAGTCGGGGAGCGTCAGGAACGGGTTGCGCGGGGTGACCGGCGCGAAGGGCGAGGTCGTGATGGCGCCCGCCGCGTGGAGCTTGATGAACGACGACCAGATCCCCGAGAAGTACTGCTGCAGGTCGAAGCCGGTCGCGCCGGCCGTCCCGATCCGGAAGGAGAACATCTCCATCGTGACGCTGTCGCCCTGGTTCTCGGCCTGGAAGCGAAATGCCACGTCGCGCTCGGTCGCCTGGGAGCGGTCGATCTCCTCCGACATGAGCCGGGGCGGCTTGACCGCCTCGAAGCCCATGGCGAGGTCGCGCAGCGTCAGACGCTCGCCCTTGCCGCCGGGCCCGGGACCGCCGCCGTTGGCGGGCTCGTCGGGCTTGGGGGGCGGTCCCTTCTTGAGGAACGCCTCCTTCTTCGGAACGTCCATCGACAGCTCGATCTCGTCGCGCTGGTCGCGCAGGTGCTCGCGGTCGTGCTCGGTCGGCCAGATCCAGAGCGCGAGCCGGTACATGCGCTTGCGGACCACCCACACGAACATCGACGCGTCGCACTTGGCCACGACGCCCGCGTGGTTCGCGCAGGTCCCCGGCGCGCTCACCTTGGCGGCGGGGAGCGTGGCGATCGTGACGCCGCGGTCGTCCACCTCGGCGGCCGGCCGGTACTTCCCGAACCGCTGGAGGAGGAGCTCCTGGACCTCGGGCCGCGCCGCGAGCCCGGCGAGCGCCTTCTCCATCTTGGCGCGCCGATCGTCGATCTGCTTGATCATCTCGTCGGGGACGGGGTCCTTCTCCTTCGCCTGCAGCTCGAGCTGCTGCCAGTCGAAGAGCCAGCCCTCGTACTCCTCCGTCGGGAAGTCCTTCGGCGGGTCCTGCACGGAGAGGAGGACGCGACCGCCCTGGCCCTCGGCCGGCTTCCCGTCGGCGAGCGTCGCGAGCTTGCGGTCGGCCCCGACGACGACCTTGTGCTCGGCGAAGGGCCCGACGTCGAGCCACGTCCAGTCGTCGGGGACGTGGATCTCGTAGTTGAGCTCGGCGTCGTCCCGCACGCCCCCGAGGGCCGTGCCGCCCGAGGAGAGGAAGGCGACGGCGAAGAGGCCGAGCGCGGCGAGGGCGGGGCGGGGGGTGCGCATGGTCACTCGAACCGCATGGACTTGCGGAGGTCGTCCCAGTCGTCCTTCAGGAGCTTCTCGGCGTTCGTGCCGCCGAACATCACGCGCACGATGAAGACGGAGCCCTTGGCCTGCACGACCCAGCCGTACTGCGACCAGGGCTGCCCCTCCTTCTTGCCCGTGAACTCGAACTTCCAGCCCTTGCCCGTCCCGAAGGAGCCGGGGCTGCGGTTGGTCTTGCCGGCCTTCCCGCGCGTCACGGGCTCGTCGAACGCGTTGCGCCACTCGTTCTCGGCGTCGTCGACGAAGGTCTCGGGCTCCTTCGGCGGGGTCACCCGCCGGAGGCCCGCCGCGTCGAAGCGCTGGACGCCCGCGAACGCGTAGGCCTCGCCGTCGCGCACCTCCGCCGCGTAGATCCACGACTCGAGGCCGCCGTCGGCCGAGGAGAACTTGATGCGCTCCCAGGCGGGCGGCTTGACGAGGGTCATGGCGCTCGACTTGAAGGGGGCCTTCTTGCCGGCGTCGAGGCCCTCGGAGCCGCGCGCCTCGGTGCGCGTGCGGAACGGCACGGCCCAGGGTCCGCGCACGCCCGCCTTCGTGTCCTCCCACTTGAGGCCGTTGAGGGCCGCCAGGAGCCACTGCGTGTCCTTCTGCTCCGCGTCGTCGTGGGCGATGACGATGACCATGAAGAGGCGGGACTTCACGGTGGCGAAGGACGCGCGGATGTAGAGCGGGCGCCCGTCCTTGCCCTTCCCC
>DATLLK010000560.1:0-2993 GCA_035537895.1 Planctomycetota bacterium | reverse complement strand
GGATGGGCGTCCTCGCCGTGCCCGTGCTGATCGCCGCCGGCGCGGACGGGTGGGCCGCGGCCCCGGCGCGCATGCGCCGGCCGCTCGCCGTCGCGGTCGTCGTCGCCGCCTCGGGGTGGCCGCGCGGCGCGTTCCCGCTGCCGCCGGTCCTGCCCCTCGTCGACCAGCTCCCGCGGGACGGCCACGTCATCCTCGTGTCGGACCGCGACCTCTCGGGCCCGATCTACACCGGCGATCGACCCGAGTCGCACGTCGGAGGGCAGGGGATCTTCCACCGCGCCGTCCTCCGCGAGGTCGGGGGGGGCCGCGCGGGCGTCATCCGCCTGCACAGCGTGCGGCGCCCCCGCTGACCGTTCAGACACAGCCTGGGCGCAAGGGGCCGCCTTGGCCGCCTGTCGCCGCCCGCGTAGCCTTGGGGGCGGGTCCCCCGGGGAGCGTTGCATGAAGCGGATCGGGCCGTGGGTCGTCCTCGCCGCCGTCGCCGCCGCGGGGTACGTCCTCGGCACGCGGCCGTGGGAATCCCCGGCGAAAGCGCCCGCGTCCGGTGAGGCGCTGACCGGCAGCTGGGTGTTCGACGCATCCGCGCTGGTGGAGGCGGTCGCCGACCGGGCGCGGGCGGCCCGCACCGCGCGCAGCGGGAGCAGCGCGGCTCCGTCGGCGGAGCGGACGGCGGCCGAGGACGCGCTCGCGCCGGCGTCGGAGGACCCTGCCCTGCGCGCGACCGTGCGGGAACTCTTCACCGGCACGTCGGGGCGGTTCGAGGTCCGTGGCGACGGGACCGCGTCGCTCTCGATGTCGATCGGCGGCGCGGAGGGCGCCGCGGCCGACGCCGTGGAGGGGACGTGGGAGCGTCGAGGGGACCTCGTGACGTTCACGCCGCGGCCCCAGCCCGGCGCGTCGACCGTCGAGGGACCGCCGACCACCTTTGCGTGGGCGGGCGGGACCCTCCATCTGCTGGTCGGCGGCGACGCACAGGCCGTCCGCGTCCCCCTGCGGCGGCTCTAGGTTCCGGGCCGCGGCGAACCCGACATGACCGCCTTCCTCCTCGTGTGGCGCGCGCTCGGGACGACGGACGAGGACCGCGACGCGGTGGCTCGGGCGCGGACGCGCATGGCGGGAGGCGAGGTGCAGTCCCCGCGGCCCGGGGTCGTCGGCGTCGGCGCCCTGGGGGATGTGCTCCCGCCGCAATCCGCCGACGCCGCGATCGGCCGCCCCTTCGACGGTCCCGCTCTCTACGTGGCCGCGATCGAGGGCGGCAGCGTCGTCGCGACCGACCTCTGCGCGATCCTCTTGACGGGTCTCGTGCCGCGGCGGTTCGACCCGGCGGGGTTCTCGGGGATGCTCTGGCGCGGCGGCGCGATGGACGCGCGCCTGCCCGTGGCGGGGATCCGCGCCGTGCCGCCCGGCGGTCGCGTCGTCCTCGGCCGAGACGGGGCCGAGATCGTCGCCTCGCCCTTGGCGCTCTCGCGATCGGCCTCGGACGACGACCTCACGGTCGCGCTCGAGGCCTTCGCGCGCCGGCACGACGCCGCGGCGGTGTTGTCCCGGGGAGGGCACGCGAGCCTCGCGCTGCTCGCCGCGCGCCACGCGGCGACGGGGCGCGAGCCCGAGGCGGTGACGCTCCGCTGGGGGCGCGGCGGCGACGAAGGGGTCGCGGAGGCGGGGCGCGCCGCGGCGTCGGTCGGCGCGCGGCATCGGGTGCTCGACGTGGACGTCCCCGACCCGGACGAGGCGCTCACGCGCCACCTCGAGGTCGTGGACCTCCCGTCGGTCGACGGGTTCGCCCAGGCGACGGCCGACGAGACCCTGCGCCGCGCCTCGGTGCCCCTCGCCGCCTCCAGCGTGGGGGGCGCGCTCCTGTTCGGGGCGTCGGAGGCTTTGCGCCGGGCGGTGGCGCCCCGCCGGACCTGGCTCGACCGCAGCCGCGCCCCCTCGGTGCGGCCCGACCCGCTCGACGTGTCGGCGCAGCGCGACGTGGAACTGCGCGCCTTCACCCGCGTGCCGTTGAACGCCGCGCACGCCGCGCTGTCGCTGCTCCCTGCCGCGACACGGGAGACGCTCCTCTCGACGGGTTCGCGCCCGCCCGACCCGTTCCTGCCGAGCGGCGCCTCCGCGCTCGACGCCGCGACCGAGCTCGCGGTGCGCAGCGTCCTCCCCGACACCCAGCTGCGCACGGAACGTCCCGGGATCCTGCGTCCGTGGCTCTCTCCCGAGCTGCTCGCGGTCGCGCTCGGACTCCCATCGCATGCGCGCATCGGACGAACGCGTCGCGACGGCTGGCTCGCGCGGCGCGTGCGCGCGGTGCATGGATGGGCGGCGCCGCGCCGCGCGGACAGCCCGGCCGGGGCGCTCGACGCGTGGGCGCGGGGACTGCTGAAGGACCGGCTGGCCTCGATGCTCGCCCCCGACCGCGTCGCGGCCACGGGCGCGTTTCGTCCCGCGGGCGTCTCGGCCGCGCTCGAGCGCTGGAGGCAGGGGCAGGGGGCGGACGCCTTCGACGCGCGGCGCCTCCTCTTCCTCGCGCAGACGGTCGCGTGGCTCGAGCGCGAGGGCCTCCGCGGAGCGCCCTCGTGACGTCCGGCCCCGCCGCGGCGGCGCTGTCGGCGGCGCTGACATGCGCGGCGACGGGCGCGCTCGTGTGGATCGCGCGCCGGCGCGGCTGGCTCGATCATCCCGGCGTGCGCCGCATGCACATCGATCCCACCCCGCGGGTCGGCGGCGCGGCCCTCCTCGTCGGGCTGCTGCCCCTCCTGTGGGCGACGCCCGCGCGCGGCGCGGCGATCGTCGTGGCGCTCTTCTTCGCCGTCGGGCTCGCGGACGACATCGCGCACGGACGTCGTGGCGTGCCGGCCTGGGCGAAACTGTGCCTGCAGGTCGCGGCGGGCATCGTGGCCGTCGCCTTCCTCGACGTGCGCTTCGCCGGCCGCGCGAGCGGGCCGTGGGGGACCGTGGACCTCGCGGCCGCGGCGCCCGTCATGACCGTCCTCTGGTTC
>DATLLK010000559.1:0-2886 GCA_035537895.1 Planctomycetota bacterium | reverse complement strand
TTGGACGGGGTGGGAGCGCACGCCCCCGGCGACGTCAGCTGCGACGCGCCGGGCGCCTCCCGCGCTTGGCGGGACCGCGGGCCGCCCGCGCGTCGATCAGCGCGACCGCGTCCTCGATCGTCACCGAGTCGGGCGCGCGGTCCTTCGGCACCGTCGCGTTCGTCACGCCGTCGGTCACGTAGGGCCCGTAGCGGCCGTCGAGCAGGCGGATGTCGGCGCCCGACTTCGGGTGCTTGCCGAGGTCCTTCAGCACCTTCGCCGCGGAGCGCCCGCCGCCGCCGCGCGCCGCGCGGGGCTGGCGCAGGATCTCGAGGGCGCGCTCCGGCGTGATCGAGAGCGGCGACTCCGCCGCGGGGATGCTCCGGGTCTCGGCGGCCCAGCGGAGGTAGGGACCGAAGCGGCCGTTCGCCGCGAGGATCTCGGCCTCCTCCGTCGCGCCCTCGGGCACGGCCCGGCCGACGACGCGCGGAAGGCCGAGCAGGGCGACGGCCGTCTCGAGCGTGAGCGTGTCGGGCGTCATCCCCTTGAGCAGCGAGGCCATCTTCGGCTTGCCGCCCTTGCCGCGGGTCTTGCCCTTCTTCGGCGTGGCCTCCGCCTCCTCGGCGGTGCCCAGCTGCACGTAGGGACCGAAGCGGCCGACCTTGACGAAGACGTCCTGGCCCGTCACGGGGTGCTTGCCCAGCGTCCGGGGCGGCTCCGCGCCGCGCGCGAGGAGCTCCAGGACGCGCTCCTTCGTGAGCTCGTCGGGCGGCAGGTCGTCGGGCAGCGTGACGCGGACGTCCTTCGTCGCGAGGAACGGCCCGTAGCGGCCCACGCGGACCTGCACGCCCTTCGGCACGTCGAGGCCGTCGATCCGGCAGATCTCCTGGGGCACCGCCTCGTCCTCGGCCTTCTTCAGCTGGGCCTTCAACCCGGGCTTGCCGTTGCCGTGATAGAAGGCGCTCAGGTAGTCGAGGCGCGTCTCGCGCCCGTTGCTGATCTCGTCGAGCTCCTCCTCCATCTTCGCCGTGAACTCGTAGTCGACGAGGTGGTGGAGGTGGCGGTCGAGTAGCGCGACGACGGCGAACGCGGTGAACGTGGGGACGAGGGCCGTGCCCTTCTTGAAGCAGTAGTCGCGCGCGAGGATCGTCTCGATGATCGAGGCGTAGGTGCTCGGGCGGCCGATGCCGCGCGCCTCGAGCTCCTTGATGAGCCCGGCCTCCGTCAGCCGCGGGGGCGGCTGCGTCTCGTGGCCCTCCGGCGTGAGCGACTCCACGTCGAGCGCCTGCCCCTCGCGGAGCGGCGGCAGCACGCGCTCGGTCTCCCGCGCCGCGGCGTCCACGTCCTCGGCGTCGTCCTCGACGTAGGCGAGGCGGAACCCGGGGCGCTCGACGACCTTGCCCGTCGCCTGGAACACCGCGTCCTCGACGGCGAGGCGCACGGTCGTGCGCTGCCCGCGCGCGTCGTCCATCTGGCTCGCGATCGTGCGTCGCCAGACGAGGTCGTAGACGCGCCGCTCGTCCTCGCCGAGCTCGCCCTCGACCTCGCGCGGGTGGCGGAAGACGGAGCCGGCCGGCCGGATCGCCTCGTGGGCCTCCTGGGCGTTGCGTACCTTCGTCGCGTAGGTGCGCGGCGCGTCGAGGACGTGCTCGCGCCCGAACTCCGTCGCGATCGCGCCGCGGGAGCCCGAGATCGCCTCGTTCGAGAGCGTCGTCGAGTCCGTGCGCATGTACGTGACGTAGCCGGTCTCGTAGAGCCGCTGCGCGGCGCGCATCGTGCGCTGCGCGGTGAACCGGAGCTTGCGCGCGGCCTCCTGCTGCAGCGTGCTCGTCGTGAACGGCGCGGCCGGCCGCTCCGTGAAGGGCTTCTGCTCGAGCGAGTCGACGCGCGCGGGCTTGCCCTCGAGGCGCGCGACGAGCGCCCGCGCGTCGGCTTCCTGGAGATGCGTCGGGCGCTCGCCCCCCTCGCCCGACAGCTTGCCGGTCGCGGGGTCGAAGTCCTTGCCCGTCGCGACGCGGCGCCCGCCCACCTCGACCAGCTGGGCGTCGAAGCCGTTCCCCGCCGCGACGAAGCGGCCCTTCGCGTCCCAGTAGCCGGCGCGGCGGAACCGCAGGCGCTCCTGCTCCCGCTCGACGACGAGGCGCACCGCCACGCTCTGCACGCGGCCCGCGGAGAGGCGGGGGCGGATCTTGCGCCAGAGGAGCGGGGAGACGCTGTACCCGTAGAGGCGGTCGACGATCCGCCGGGCCTCCTGCGCCTCGACGAGCTGGGTGTCCACGTCGCGGGGGTTCGCGATGGCCGCCTCGATCGCCGCCTTCGTGATCTCGTGGAACACGAGGCGCTTCACCGGGACCTTGGGCTTCAGCTCCTGGAGCAGGTGCCAGGAGATCGACTCGCCCTCGCGGTCCTCGTCGGTCGCGAGCAGGAGGGAGCCCGCCTGCTTCAGGAGCGCCTTCAGCTTGCGGATCTGCTCGCGCTTCTCGCGGGGCACGACGTAGAGCGGGGCGAACTCGTGCTCGATGTCGATGCCGAGGCGCGCCCAGGGCTCCTTCCGGACGGCCTCGGGGATCTCCGCCGCGCTGCTCGGCAGGTCACGGACGTGGCCGATCGAGGCCTCGATCAGGTAGCCGCTGCCGAGGAACCGCCCGATCGTCTTCGCCTTGGCGGGCGACTCCACGATCACGAGCGGCGGCTTCTTGTCGGTCCTCTTGGCCATGGGCGGGGCCGGGGTCTCCCGGGCGTCCTCGTGGCTTCCGGGGGGCGTCCCGGAGGTCGTAGGGGGCCGCTTGTAGACGCATGACGGGGGGACGCGGCAACGTTTTCTTCCTCTGCCCCCCGGTAGCAACCCGTTCCGGCCCTCCGACCGGGTACTCCCTTCTTCGATCGTCCTTCATGCTCCATTCACCC
>DATLLK010000558.1:0-2045 GCA_035537895.1 Planctomycetota bacterium | reverse complement strand
CTCCTGGAACAGTCGCGGCGCAGGGGCGGACGCGCCGAAGTGGTCGAGTCCGATGGTCGCCCCCCCAGGGCCCGCCACGCCCTCCCAGCCGAAGGGGGTCGCGGCCTCCACGACGACGCGGGGCACGCCCGGCGGGAGGACGGCCGCGCGTGCGGCGGCGTCCTGGCGCCCGAAGAGGCAGACCGACGGCATCGACACGACGCGCGCGCGGATCCCCTCCGCCTCGAGGCGTTCCGCCGCCCCGAGGCACGGAGCGACCTCCGAGCCGGTGCCCACGAGCACGACGTCGGGCGCGCCGGAGCCCGTTTCGCGCACGACGTAGGCGCCCGCCGCGACGCCGCGGCGGACCTCGGCCCGGGGCTTGCCGAGCGCGGGGAGGTCCTGGCGCGTCAAGGCGAGCGCCACGGGACCTTCCGCCCGGAGTGCGACGCGCCAGGCCTCCGCGGTCTCGGCCGCGTCGGCCGGGCGGATCACGGTCATCCCCGGGATCGCGCGGAGAGCGGCCAGGTGCTCGACCGGCTGGTGCGTCGGCCCGTCCTCGCCCAGTCCGATCGAGTCGTGCGTGAAGACGTAGGTGACGGGCGCGCGCATGAGCGCCGCGAGCCGGATGCTCGGGCGCATGTAGTCGGAGAAGACGAGGAACGTCCCCCCGAACGGGCGCCACCCGCCGTGGAGCGCGATGCCGGAGAGGATCGCCCCCATGGCGTGCTCGCGCACGCCGAACGCGAGGTTGCGACCGCCGTAGGCGTCGCGCTGCACGACGCCACCGCCCGGGATCGTGGTCACGTTGCTCCCGGCGAGGTCGGCGCTGCCGCCCACGAGGGCCGGCATGACGGCGGCGACCGCCTGGATCGCGGCGCCCGACGCCTTGCGCGTGGACGTCGCCTTCGCGTCCGTCCCGACGGCGTCGAGCGCGGCGTCCACCCCCGTGGGGAGGCGGCCGCCGAGCGCGTCCTCGAGCGCGCGCGCCTCGGCGGGGAAGGCGCTCCGGTACGCGTCGATGCGGCCGCGGCGCTCGGCGAGCCGGCCCGCCGCGCGCTCGCCCGCTTCGCGCATGTGGCGCGCGACGTCGTCGGGCACGAGGAACTGCGCCTCCTCGGGCCACCCGTACGTGCGCTTCGTGCCGCGCACCTCGTCGGGCCCGAGCGGCTCGCCGTGGGCCTTCGACGTGTCCTGCCGTCCGCTGCCGATCCCGATGTGCGTCCTCACGACGACGAGCGTCGGGCGGCTCGACTCGCGCCGCGCGGCCTCCGCGGCGGCGACGAGGTCGTCGACCCCTGCCGTGTCGGGCACGTGGAGGACGTTCCACCCGTACGCGAGGAACCGCCGGCCGACGTCCTCGGTGAAGGCGAGCGACGTGGGCCCGTCGATGGTGATGCGGTTGTCGTCGTAGAACACGCAGAGCCGCGAGAGGCCCAGGTGGCCCGCGAGGGACGCGGCCTCCGACGAGACGCCCTCCATCATGTCGCCGTCGCCCGCGACGACCCAGGTGCGGTGGTCGACGACGGCGTGGCCCGGCCGGTCGTAACGCGCCGCGAGCATGCGCTCGGCGAGGGCCATGCCGACGGCGTTCGCGAGCCCCTGCCCGAGGGGTCCCGTCGTCGTCTCGACCCCGGGCGTGTGCCCGTGCTCGGGATGCCCGGGCGTGCGACTCCCCCACTGACGGAACGCCTTCAGCTCGTCGAGCGGCAGGTCGTAGCCCGTCAGGTGCAGCACGGAGTAGAGCAGCATGCTCGCGTGACCGGCCGAGAGCACGAACCGGTCGCGGAAGGGGGAACCGGGGTCGCGCGGGTCGTAGGTCATCACGCGCGTCCAGAGCGCGTAGGCGAGCGGAGCGAGGGCCATGGGCGTGCCCGGGTGCCCGCTCTTCGCCTTCTCCACGGCGTCCATGGAGAGCGTCCGGATCGTGTCGATCGCGCGCAGCGCGAGGGAGTCCTCTGTGGCCTTCACGTCCGCCTCCGCCCTGCCGGTCGACTTCGGGGCACGCGAGGGTACCCCTTCATGGCCCCACGGCCGCCCGTGCCCGTAGAGTCACGCCCTTCCCC
>DATLLK010000557.1:0-2820 GCA_035537895.1 Planctomycetota bacterium | reverse complement strand
GGCGGGCCGTACGAGCGCGCTGTCGGAAGGCGCCCTCAGAAGACGAACGTCTCGCCCTGGACCAGCATCCGGATCCGCGGGTCCTTCAGCGCCGCGATCTCCTCGTGGACCTCCTCGCGCGCGTCGGGCTTCACGTGCGTGATGAGCACCGGGACGTCCTTCTTCAGCTTGCGCAGCTCCGCCTTCAGGAGGGACGGCGTCAGGTGCATGCTCGCCTTCGCGAGCCACTGGTAGCGGTCGGGAAAGGAGCACTCGATCAGCACCGCGGTCAGGTCGTCCGTCGCGTTCGCGAAGGCCCAGAGGCCGTCCGCCATGTACGTGTCGCCGCAGAGCAGCAGGCTCCGGCCCGAGCGCCGGATCCGGTAGGCCTGCGACGGGACCGTGTGCACGAGGGGGACGCTCTCCACCTCGTAGTCGAGGATCGACGCGCGGTCGCCCGGGTCCACGGGATGGAACTGGACGAGGGGGATCTCGCCGCGCATGGACGCGGTGAAGTCGGGCCACACGCGGTCGTTGAAGAGGTGGAGGCGGACCGTCTCGAGCGTGTAGGAGGACCCGTACAGCCGGCACGGGACCGGGTCGCCGGCGAAGCGATTGGCGAGGAAGAGCGGCAGGGTCCAGACGTGGTCGAGGTGGCCGTGCGTCAGCAGCACGTCCTGGACCCGGCGCTGGTCCGCGAGGGGCAGCGTGGTGGTCAGGGCCCCGGCGTCGATCGCGAGGGTCTCGTCCAGCAGATAGCAGGAGAGCTCCGCCCCGGGGGCGCTCCCTCCAGAGCAGCCGAGAACTCGCAGTCGCATGGGGTGAGAGCCTACGCACGGGACCGCCCCGATGCCAGCGACGGAGGCCGCCGTAGCCGGTCGAGCCCCCTCCGTATAGGCTGCGGCGACGCGGGGAGGTCACGGGTCGCGCATGTACGCAACGGTGCTCGGCTGGCTCGTCGGGATCGGGATCGGGATCGTCGGCCTCGTCGTCGGGATCCTCCTCCTGAAGGCCCTCGCCCGCGCGCGCGTGTCGTGGTGGACCAGCCTGGTCGGCCTCGTCGCCGTGGGAGGGCCGGCCGTCGGCGCGGTCGTCGGCTCGATCCTCGCGCAGGGGGACGCGGCCGCGGGGCTCCCCCTGACCCAGGGGTTCGGCAGCCTGACGATCGCGGCCCGGATCGGCTGGAGCCTCGCCCTCTTCTTCGGGGCGGGCGCGGTCTTCGGGCTCTTCCGCGCCTTCCTGACCTCCCTCGCCGTGCGGGAGGAGCTCGGGATCCGGATCCCCGAGGTGTTCCTGGACATGGGGCGCCTGTTCACCTGGGTCGTCATGACCTTCGTGATCGTCGGCGTCGTGTGGGAGCGAACGGACCTCCTCGACACCCTGTTCACCGCCAGCGCGGTCGGCACGATCGTGATCGGCTTCGCGCTCCAGGACACGATCCGCAACTTCATCGCGGCCTGGGCGATCGTCGGGGAGGGCACCTACCAGATCGGGGACTGGATCTGGATCGGCGACCAGGAGGGCGAGGTCGTCTCCGTCACCCGGCGCATGACGAAGATCAGGACGCGCGCCGGCGACGTGGTGACGCATCCCAACGGCGCCGTGCTCGCCGGCCACGTGCGCAACATGACGAAGCCCAACCAGGCGCACGCCGAGGTCGTGCGGGTCCGGGCCGCGTACGACGCCCCGCCCAACCGCGTCCGCGATGCGATGCGCCGTGCCGTGGCGGAGGTCCCGAAGGTCCTCGCCGACCCCCCGCCCCTCTTCCGCATCTGGCAGTTCCTCGACTCGGGCATCGAGTACGAGGCGAAGATCTGGGTCCGGGACCTCCCGGCCCTCCACGACATCCGCTCCGAGGTCATGGTCCGGATCTGGTACAGGTTCCAGCGGGAGGGGATCGAGTACCCCTACCCGGTGGTGGACCTGCGCCCGCGCCGCCACCATGCCGGCATCACCGCCGCGGAGCGGAGCTCCGCCGCGCTCGAGCGCCTGCGGAGCGTCCCGTTCTTCAGCGCCATCCCCGAGGACGTGCTGGCGGCGCTCGCGCGCGATGCGGGGTTCGTCGCCTACGGGGCGGGGGAACGCGTGGTCACGCGCGGCGAGCCGGGCGAGGCCTGCTACGTCGTGGACGCAGGGCGCGTCGCCGTGGTGATCGAGGAGGGCGGCCGCGAGCGCGAGGTCGCCACGCTGTCCGTAGGCGACCTGTTCGGCGAGATGAGCCTGCTCACGGGGGAGCCCCGCAGCGCGACGGTCCGAGCGGTCGAGGACTCCCGGCTCGTCGTCGTCGGCTCGTCCGCCCTGCGCACCGCCCTCGAGCGGGCGCCCGAGCTCGCCCACCAGCTGGCGGAGGTTGCGGCTTTGCGGCGCGAGGGCCTGCTCGGCGCCAAGGCGGCCCTCGACGCCGAGGCGCAGCGCCGGGTGGACCAGCACGCCCGGAACCTGCGCGAGCTGATCTGCCAGTTCTTCCGGCTGACCGACACGGCCGTCCCGCCCGGCCCCAGCGTGGGCCCGGGCGCGCCGTAGGGCAGGGTTGCGGCTCGTTCCCCGCGCCCGTAGGGTGGGGCCCCCCGACCCGGAGGACGCGTCCCGCTCATGGACAGCAACCCCTTTCTGACCATCCTGCGGATCTCGTTCTCCGCCATCCTCGCGTTCCTCGTGTGGATGGCGTTCTGGCAGCGGACCCACCTGGAGGACCAGGTCGCCGGGCTCACGCGCGAGACGTCGGCCCTGACGGATCGCGTCGCCGAGCTGACGCGCAAGGTCGACGACGTCAAGGCGAAGGGGGATCGGCTCGAAGGCGCCGCGGAGGCCATCGCCACGGTCGTCGGGAGCGGGGGGTGG
>DATLLK010000556.1:0-3357 GCA_035537895.1 Planctomycetota bacterium | reverse complement strand
ACTCTGCGCCCGGGTAGTAGTAACGGAGAATCTGATCGGCCGCGAAGCCGCGGCGGCCCATCTCCTGCGCGCCGACCTGGCACATGCCGACGCCGTGGCCCCATCCGCTGCCGGCGATGGCGAGGCTGCCGTCTTCGCGGGCAGTGACGGACTCGAGGTGCATCGACTTGACGCCCGCCGCGAGACGGAAGGCGGGGCCGGGCACGACCTTCTTCGCGTCGCGCGGGCCGTACGTGACGGTGACCTCGGCCACCCATCCGCCGCGGCCCACCTTCGTCCACTCGAGACGCTTGATGGGCGCCACGACGCCGCGCGACTTCAGCCCGTCGACGAGGCGCTGGATCGGGACGACCTCGGTCCAGCGGTAGTACTTGGAGGAGCCGCAGTAGCTGCACGGCACGCCCATCAGGGGCGTCTCCGCGCCGGCCGGGTCGAGATGGCTCGTGGCCGCGTCCGTCGTGTGGCCGCCGCACGTCGAGGCGTAGTACGTGGGGAACGTCTCGCCGCGCCACGTGAGCACGACGCCTCGCGTCTCGAGCGTGCGCTTCTCGAGGTCGGTCACCGTGACGACCGCGTCCTTCGGCAGCGTCAGCCCGCGGTAGACCTGGCTCATCTGGTCGTCCGTGACGTGCCAGGCCGCGTCGGGGTTGGCGCGGGCGCGGCTCCATCCGTAGGTGCGCGCGACGACGGCCTGGGCGCCGTACGCCGCGGGGGCCGCCCCGTCGCCGATCTCGTTCACGATGACGCCCATCACGTAGGTCTCGAGGTCGAGCTCGTTCACGAGCACCAGCCGGCCGCGCTCCTGGCGCACGATCAGGTCGCCGCGGTACGCGCGCCGGTTCCCGTCCACCTCGAGGGTGAACGCCCCGCGGGGCCGCACCCGGACGGCCGTGCGCCCGGTGGCCTGCCCGCGGAAGTCGATCCCCGAAGGGCCGGCCTTCACCACGGCCGTGGTGTTGCTGCCGCGGTCGGCCCACGCGCCGCCGTCGGCCGCCACGGCCTCCCACGCGTCCGCGACGGTGAACTGGGCCGAATCGCGCGCGTCGCCGAGGCGGACGCGGATCTCGGGCGGCGTGACGCTCGAGAGGGGGATCCGCTCGCCGCCCCCGCTGGCGGCGACGACGCCCGCGGCGGCGACGACGACGGCGCGGGCGCGGTGGGGGATCGAGGGCATCGGGGGCTCCGGATCAGCCGAGCGGCAGGGCGCCCTGCGCGTCCGCGGCTCCCCGCGGCGAGCGCAGCCCGAGCACGTCGTACGCCTTCGGCGTCGCGCGGCGACCCTGCGGCGTCTTGAGGACGTAGCCGCCCCGCAGGAGGTGCGGTTCGTAGACGTCCTCGATCGTCCGCTCGTCCTCGCCCACGGCCGCGCAGATCGTCTTGAGCCCCACGGGGGAGCCGCCGGCGTGCGCGAGCGACTCGAGCACGAGGCGGTCGACCTTCAAGAGGCCGTGCTCGTCGACGCCGAGGCGGCGGAGCCCCTCGATCGCCACGTCGCGCGAGATGCGGTTGCCGCTCGTGACCTGCGCGAGGTCGCGCACGCGCTTCAGGAACCGGTTCGCGATGCGGGGCGTGCCGCGCGCCCGCCCCGCGAGGTAGGACGCCGCGTCGCGATCGAGGTCGACGGCGAGCAGCCGCGCGCTGCGCACGAGGATGCGCTCGAGCTCCTCGGGCGGGTAGAGATCGAGGCGCTCGACGAGCCCGAACCGGCTGCGGAACGGCGCCGAGAGCAGGCCCTCGCGCGTCGTCGCGCCGACCAGCGTGAACCGCGGCAGGTCGATGCGCAGGCTGCGCGCGCCGGGACCCTGGTCGATCACGATGTCGATGACGAACTGCTCCATCGCGGAGTAGAGGTACTCCTCGACGGCCGGCGGCAGCCGGTGGACCTCGTCGATGAAGAGGACCTCGCCGGGCTCGAGGTTGGTGAGCACGCCCGCGAGATCGGCGGCGCGCTGGAGCGCGGGGGCCGACGTCTCCTTCAGCCCCGCCCCGAGCGCGGTCGCGACGAGGTGGGCGAGCGTCGTCTTGCCGAGCCCCGGCAGACCCGACAGGAGCACGTGGTCGAGCGTCTCGCCGCGCTCCTTCGTCGCGCGGATCGCGAGGCCGAGGTTCTCGACGACCTCGCGCTGCCCGATGAACTCCTCCATCGTCGAGGGGCGCAGCGTGCGGTCGAAGGCCGTGGCGCCCGCGGCGAGAGCCTCCGTGAAGGCGTTGCGCGAGGGCTCGGGCGCGGGGGGGGTGGCCGAGCGGGAGCCGGGCGACGTGCGGTTCACGGCGTGAGGGTACCTCCGCTCACCCACGACGCAACCGGCGGGGGTCCTACGCGGATTCCCCTACCGCCGGTCGAGACCGGCTCGACGGGGGGCCCGGTCGGGTCCCGCCGCGCTCCGGACCGGTTTCCCCGGGTCGCGGTGCCCCGGCCACCCGTAGACTCCGCGGCCCGTGACGCCTCCCGCGACCCTCCGCTTCGACGACGAGCAGGCGCGCAAGCAGGGTTCGCGCATCTCGCGGATGTTCGACCGCATCGCGCCGACCTACGACCTCCTGAACCACCTCCTGTCGGCGAACGTGGACGCGTCCTGGCGGCGCCTCGCCGTGCGCCGGCTCGCACTCACGGGGCGCGAGCGCTGCCTCGACGCGTGCACGGGCACGGGCGATCTCGCCATCGCCCTGCTCGCCGGCGGCGCGGGCGAGGTCGTGGGCACCGACTTCGCGCCCCAGATGGTCGAACGCGCCCGCGCCAAGGCCGGCGACCGCGCCCGCTTCCTCGTGGCGGACACGACGCACCTGCCCTTCGCCGACGGCGAGTTCGACGTGGTGACCGTCGGCTTCGGCGTGCGCAACCTCGAGGACCTCGACGCGGGACTGCGCGAGCTGCGTCGCGTGCTCCGCCCCTCGGGGCGGCTCGTCATCCTCGAGTTCTCGCGGCCCGCGAACCCCCTGTTCCGGGCGATCTACCACCTCTACTTCCTGCTCATCCTGCCCATCGTGGGCAACCTCATCTCTGGCGGCCACGAAAACGCCTACGCCTACCTCCCCCGCAGCGTCATGGCGTTTCCCTCGCCCTCCGCCCTCGCCACGCGCGTCACAGCCGCCGGGTTCGCCTCCGTAACCTGGGAACCGCTGACGTTCGGGATCGCCCACCTGCACCTCGCGACTACCTAGGCTCGGGACGTCATCGACTCAGGTGGGTGCGGGCCTGCTTTCGGGGGCCCGTGCCTTCGCCGACGGTCTCCAGCCCAAGGCTGGAGACGAGGGCGCGAGCTGGTGCAGCGCCCGAGAGGAGGCGCGGCCGCTCGCTCACGTGTCGGGGTCTGGACACGCGTCGCTCGCGCCCTCGTCTCCAGCCTTGGGCTGGAG
>DATLLK010000555.1:0-3539 GCA_035537895.1 Planctomycetota bacterium | reverse complement strand
GCGGCGGCTGGACGAGCGGACGCCCTACTTCCCGCCCCGCACGCCGCCGAGCGGTGGCGTGGCCGAGACGGTGTGCGCGTGGGGCGGCGGTCCCTCGGGAGAGGGCCGGCGCAGGTCCCCACCGAGCGGCTGGCGGGGTCGCGGGCCGCCAGCGCGTCGCCGGCGCACCAGAGGGCTAGGGGAGGTCCTCGGACTCGTCCCTGCGCCCACGCAACATCAGTGACTCCACCGTCTCCTTGGGCAGGCGGCCCTCGTGGAGCACGTGGCAGACCTCGTCCGTGATCGGCATGGAGACGCCATGCCCGTGGGCGAGGGCGCGGATGGGCGCCGCCGACTTGGCGCCCTCCGCGATCTGCGCCATCGACGCGATGACGTCCGCCGGCCGCTCGCCGCGTCCGAGGCGCTCGCCGAAGGTGCGGTTGCGGCTCGAGGGCGAGTAGCACGTCGTCAGGAGGTCGCCGAGGCCGGCCAGGCCGAAGAACGTGCTGCGCTCGGCACCGAGCGCCACCCCGAGGCGGGCCATCTCGACGATGCCCCGCGTGACGAGCGCGGCCTTGGCGTTGTGGCCGAGCCCCAAGCCGTCGCACATCCCGGCCGCGATCGCGATGACGTTCTTGAGCGCGCCGCCGAGCTCCACGCCGATGGCGTCCTTGTTGCCGTAGACGCGGAACGTCGAGCCGGAGAACGCCTCGCGCACCGTCCGGACGAGGGCCGCGTCGGCGCCCGCCGCGACGGTGGCCGCGGGCAGTCCCTTGGCGACCTCCCAGGCGATGTTCGGGCCGGACATGACGGCGACGGGGCGGCCCGGGGCGAGGGCCGCGAGGATCTCGGAGGGCCGAAGCTGCGTGCCCTGCTCGACGCCCTTGGTGAGGGAGAGGACGGGCAGCCCCGGCGGCAGGTGGGGGGCGTGGCGCGTCCAGACGGGACGGAGGAACTCCGTCGGCACGGCCGACACGAGCAGGTCCGCCCGCGGCAGCAGGGCCGCGATGTCGGTGCCGACCTCGACCGAGGCCGGGATCTCGTGGCCCGGGAGGAAGCGCGGGTTCGTGCGCTGCTCGCGCAGGTGGCGCGCGTACTCCGCGTCGTGGCTCCACACGGCCACTTCGAGGCCGTTGCGCGAGAGGTGGATCGCAATGGCGGTGCCCCAGCCGCCGTCGCCGACGACGACGACCCGCCGCACCGGCTACGCCGCCGGCTCGCGCGGCGACCGGATCCGGTTCTCGCGGCCCTGCAGGAGCCGGACGATGTTGCCGCGGTGCCGCCAGATCACGACGGCCGCGCTCACCGTCAGGAACAGGAAGATCCCGAGGCGGCTGCGAAACGTCTCCTCGCCGTTGCGCAGCAGGTAGGTGACCGGGATCGTCACCATGGCGACGATCGAGCCGAGGCTCACGTAGCCCGTCAGCGCGAGCACGACGCCCCAGGCGCCGACCGCGTACAGCGCCGACCACGTGGCGAGGGCGGTGACGACGCCCAAGGCCGTCGCGACGCCCTTGCCCCCCCGGAAGCTCAGGTAGGGGGTGAAGACGTGGCCGAGGATCGCTGCGGACCCGCAGAGCACGCGCACCGTGTTGTCGGACGCGTCCGCTCCGAGCCACGTCGCCAGCTCGGGCGACCACCACGCCGCGGCGAATCCCTTGACGGCGTCGAGCAGGAACACGGCGATGAACGCGAGGATCGACGCGAACCCCCCGTGGAGGCGCGCGGCGTTGGTCGCCCCGACGTTGCCGCTCCCGATCGTGCGCAGGTCCACGCGGTGGGCGAGGCGGCCGTAGAGCCAGCCGAACGGGACGGCCCCGATGAGGAAGGCGAGCAGGCCGGCGAGGATCTCGGCGAGCGGGGAGCCGATGGTCAAGGTCGGAGCGTCTCCGGACAGTCCCGCTACCATAGCCCCGGATCCCGGCCCGAGCCACCGCTTGCACGTCCTCGGCATCGACACGGGCGGCACGTTCACCGACATCGTGGCCCCCGGTCCCGGCGGGCTGACCGCGTCGAAGGTCCCGAGCACGCCGTGGGATCCCGCGCGTGCGGTGCTGGCGGCGATCGAGGCGTCGGGTGGGCTCCCGCACGGCGGTCGCGTCCACCACGGCACCACGGTCGCGACGAACACCGTGCTGACGCGCACCGGCGCCCGGACCGCGCTCGTCGCGACGGATGGCTTCGAGGACCTGCTCCATCTCGGGCGCGGCCACCGCCAGGACCTCCACGACCTCGCGCCGCACCGGACCTTGCCCCTCGTCGAGCGGTGCGACGTCCACGGCGTGCGCGAACGGGTCGGTCCCCGGGGCGAGGTCCGCGAGCGCGTCGTGACCGCCGACCTCGACCGGCTCGCCGCCACCCTCGTCCGCTCGGGTGTCGAGGTCGTGGCGGTCTGCCTCCTGCACGCGACCGCGCGCGGCGCGCACGAGGACCGCGTCGCGGCGCGCCTGCGACGCGCGGGTCTGACCGTGCATGTGAGCCATCGCGTCAGCGCGGACGCGCGCGAGGCCGAGCGCGCCGAGGCGACCGTCCTCGATGCGTACGTCGGGCCGCGCGTGCGGGCCTACGTCGCTCGCGTCGCCGCCGCGCTCCCGGCGGGCGCCCTCTCCGTGCTCCGCTCCGACGGGACGCGCATGTCCGCTCTCGACGCGGAGCGCGAGCCGGGGCGGACGCTCCTCTCGGGTCCCGCCGCCGGCGCGGCCGCGGCCCACGCGCTCGGCCGTCGCCTCGGGCTCGCGCGCCTCCTCTCCTTCGACGTCGGCGGGACGAGCACGGACGTCGCCTGGATCGAGGGCGACGTGCTCCCCGTGACGACGGGCCTCACCCTCGCCGGGTTCGCGATGGGCGTGCCCTCGCTCGACGTCCACTCCGTGGGCGCCGGCGGCGGCTCGATCGTCGCGCTCGACGAGGGCGGCGCGCTGCGCGTGGGCCCCGAGAGCGCGGGCGCGGATCCGGGACCGGCCTGCTACGGGCGCGGGGGCCCGTTCACGGTCACGGACGCGCACCTCCTGCTCGGTCGCCTGCCGCCCGCCCTGCTCGACGGCACGTTCCCCCTGGACGCCGACGCGGCGCGAACCGGCGCTGAGCACCTCGCGCGTCGCGCGGGCGTCACGCCGCGCGCGCTGGCCGAGGGTGCCGTCGCCGTGGCGGAGGCCGCGACCGCGCGCGCCCTGCGGGTCGCGTCCGCCGCCGCGGGGCGCGACCCTCGCGGGGCGGCGCTGCTCGCCTTCGGCGGTGCCGGAGGCCTGCTCGGCGCCCGCGTGGCGGCGCAACTGGGCCTGACCGAGGTCGTCGTGCCCTGGAGTCCGGGGACCTTCGCCGCGCAGGGTGCGCGGGCGGCGCCGCGCGCCGCGGACGTCTCGACGGCGGTCCATGGGGCGGCCGGGGACCTCGCGCGGGCCGCCCGGCGGCTCGCCGACGAGGCCGCGGCGCTCCTCCTCGCCGGCGGCGAGACGCCGGCCTCGATCCACCTCGAGGTGGACGCGCGCTACGAGGGACAGGGCACGGAGATCGTCGTGTCCTTCGCCGGCGACTGGCGCACGGCGTTCCACGACGCGCAC
>DATLLK010000554.1:0-2734 GCA_035537895.1 Planctomycetota bacterium | reverse complement strand
ACCTCGGCCTGTGACGCGCTCGATCCACCCCGAGCCGCCCCACCGGCGGATCGACCCGCCCTCCCTCGCCAGGCCCGTGGGCTACGCCCACGGCGTCCTGGCCGTGCCGGGTCGCCTGCTCGCGCTCGGCGGCCAGGTCGGCTGGGACCAGGACGGCAAGTTCCCCCACCCCGACGACCTCGTCGCGCAGACCGACCTCGCGCTGCGCAACCTCGTCGCCGTGCTGACGGCGGCCGGCGGCACGCCGGAGCACGTGGTCCAGCTGCGCGTCTACGTGCGGTCGGCGCAGGCCTGGCGCGACCACGCGAAGGCGATCGGGGACGCGTGGCGCCGCCACATGGGCCGCTGGTACCCGGCCATGGCGCTCTTCGAGGTGAGCCGCCTGTACGAGCCGCAGGCCCTGGTCGAGATCGAGGGCCTCGCCGTCCTGCCGTGAACGGTCGGTGTCAGGTGTGAACGGTCGGTGTCAGGTGAAATCCGCGCAAGTCACGCGGTTCCGGGACGCATGCGCACGGCTCGACGCGGTGTTGCACGAATATCACCTGACACCGATCGCGCCGATCGCGCACGGGCGGAAGGCGGCGGGGTAGAACCCGGGCCCCGTGCAGTTCCACCTCTCGCTCGTGTTCTACGCGTTCCTCGCCCGGATGGCGGTGGGCACGCTGTGGTCGATGACGATGGTGATGGGATTCCGCGCGGCGGAGCGCCACCTCCGGTTCCAGTGCCTGCTCGCGCTCGTGCTCGCCGTCGGCGCGGCGGCGCTCTACGGCCCGGCGCTCGGCGTGGACGTCCGCCCGGAGTTCCCCCGCGGCTCTGCCGCGTTCACCTCGCTCGAGGGGGCGATGCCGTGGACGCTCGTCGTCCTCGGTGTCGGCTGCCTCGCCGTCAACTTCCTCTTCGGCACCTTCCGCCGCCGCGCGGCGCGCGCCGTCCTCGTGGCCGCGTGCCTCTTCGGCATCCTGCCCGTGCTCGGCACGGCCCGCATCGCGCTCCCCGACGAGGGGTGGCAGGTGGCCGCCCGCACGGCCGGCGGCCTGCTCGGCGGCCTCGTGATGGGCGGCGTCAACGACGCGATGATCCTCGGGCACTTCTACCTGATGATCAAGGGCCTCCCCCTCGACGCGCTCCGGCGCACGGGGACCTGGTGCGTGGCCGTCGTCCTCGCCCGCGCGATCCTCTTCGGGGTCGTGCTCCTCGTCTGGCCCGGGGCGCAGGAGGTGCTGCTCGGGCGCGAGATCATATGGACGGCGTGGCGCGTGGCGTTCGGCTTCTTCGGCCCGCTGACGCTGATCTGGATGACGCGCGACGCCCTCAAGTTCCGTCACACGCAGGCGGCGACGGGCATCCTCTACACCGCGCTCTTCTTCGTGCTGATGGGCGAGCTCGCCGCCGTGTGGCTCGAGTTCCGCACGGGCATCCCCGTCTGACCGGGCGGAGGAACGAGCGTGCCCCGACGCGGTCCCCGTCCCGTGGCCTGGCTGCACGGCGGCCTCTCATACGGCGGCGGGGAGCGCGTCCTCGTCGAGCAGGTCCGCGCGCTCGAGCCGACGGGCCGCCCCGTGGACGTGTGGTCGCTCGACCTCCCGGGCGCCCCGCAGGACCTGCCTGCGGTCGTCCACGCCGCGAACCGCCACGTGCGCCGCGTGGGCACGGTCACGAGCTCCCGCCGCCTCTTCTGGACGCTCCTCCGCGGGGGCTACGAGGCCGTCTTCACGTGCTGGGTCCCCCGCGGCTACCGCGCGATCCAGCGGCTCGAGCGCTGGCGGGTGCTGCCCCGGCCCGCCGTGATCGAGACCGTCCACGAGCGCTACCCGCGCTTCATCGAGGACCCGGGCGGCCGACGCGGCGACACGGTGAACCTCTTCCTGCTGACGTACGACTTCCGCGACACCGCGACGGGGTACTTTCGGGCCACGCCCGAGCGGCTCGCGATCGCCCGCCCCCTCTTCCCGCACCTCCTTCGCTCGAGCGACGCCGGCATCCCCGAGCGCGCCGCGGCGCTGCGCGCCTCGCTCGGCATCGGGCCCGAGGCCGTCGTCGTCGGGCACGTGGGCCGCGTGGCCGCGGCGAAGGGCGTGCACCACGTCCTCGCGATGGTGGAGCGCCTCGTGACCCGCGGGGTGGACGTCCATCTCCTCGCCGCGGGCCGCGTCCAGTGGAACGAGGAGGAGTTCGGCCGTCAGTGGCGCGCGCTCGAAGCCCGTGCCGACGAGCCCGGCTCGCCCCTGCGCGGGCGCTTCCACCGCCTGGGCCCCGTCGAGGACTCCGGCGCGGTGTACGGCGCGTGCGACGTCGTGCCCCTCTGCTCGACGGTCGAGGGTCTGCTCCCCTTGATGCTCGTCGAGGCGATGTCGCTCGGATGCGCCGTCGTGACGACGGACGTCGGCGGGATCGGCGCCTCGTTGCGCGACGGCGTCGACGCCTTCGTCGTCCGCAAGGTGCCCGACGACGTGAAGGACCCGACGCCGGCGGTCCTCGCCGAGTTCGAGGCGCGCTTGACGCGCCTCGTCACGGACCGCGCCGAACGGGCCCGCGTCGGCGCCGCGGGGCGGGCGCGGGTCGAGGCGCTCGTCGCCGGGAACGACTTCCACGGCGACGTGCGCGCCGCGCTCGACCGGGCCCTCGCCCTGCCGCGACGGCCGCGGCGGGCCGCGGTACAACCGCGCTCGTGACGCTGACGCTTGCCTTCTGCTGCCCGTCGTGCGGAGCGGCCGCCGAGGGCCCGGTCGAGCGC
>DATLLK010000553.1:0-21051 GCA_035537895.1 Planctomycetota bacterium | reverse complement strand
CTCGAGCGAGATCCGCTACGTGCTCGAGCACAAGCGGGTCGTCGTGCTCAAGAACGAGCTGAACACCCGTCCCCGCTTCTTCTACTTCTTCGGATAGGGAGCCGCCATGCCCGTCGCCGCGCACGCCGCCTCCCCCGCCCTCCCCGCGCCGGCCGTGGGGCTGTGGCGCTCGGCCGCCGACTTCCTCGGCCACTCGGTCCGCGCGGTCCTGCGCGGGGGGCCGGTCTACAAGGCCTGGGTCGCGGGCCTCCTGCTCGTGATGGGCCTCGGGCTGTGGGCGTACCTGCGCCAGCTCGACCGCGGGCTCCTCTCGACCGCCATGCGCGACCAGGTCTCGTGGGGCTTCTACATCGGGAACTTCACGTTCCTCGTGGGCGTGGCCGCGGCCGCCGTCCTCCTGGTGATCCCCGCGTACGTGTACCAGTGGAAGCCGATCAAGGAGGTCGTGATCCTGGGCGAGCTCCTCGCGATCTCGTCGATCGTCATGTGCGCGCTCTTCGTGCTCGTGGACGTGGGGCGCCCCGACCGGCTCTGGCACCTCCTGCCGGGCATCGGCCGCCTGAACCTGCCGAGCTCGCTCCTGGCGTGGGACGTGCTCGTCCTGAACGGCTACCTCGTCCTCAACGTCGTGATCGTCACCTACCTGCTCTTCTCGCTGTTCCGGCGGCGGCACCCGAGCACGCGGTTCTTCCTCCCGCTCGTCCTCTTCTCGATCCCCGCGGCGATCGGCATCCACACGGTCACGGCGTTCCTCTACAACGGGTTCGCGGGGCGCCCCTTCTGGAACGCGTCGATCCTCGCGCCGCGGTTCCTCGCCTCGGCCTTCTGCTCGGGGCCCGCGGTGCTCCTGATCCTGATGCAGCTGCTGCGCCGGTTCGCCCGCTTCGAGATCCAGGACACGGCGATCTGGAAGGTCGCCGAGCTCATGGCGTACGCGATGTTCCTCAACCTGTTCCTGCTCGGGGCGGAGGTCTTCAAGGAGGTCTACTCCGACACGGAGCACCTGGTCCACATGCGCTACATGTTCACGGGGGTGGACGGCAGCAGCGCGATCGTCCCGTGGATGTGGCTCTCCGTCGCGTGCTCGATCGCGGCGTTCGTGCTCTTCCTCGTCCCGCGGACGCGGCGCCACCCCGTGACGCTCAACCTCGGGTGCGTCCTGATCTTCACGGGCGTCTACCTCGAGAAGGGCATGGGCCTCGTGATCCCGGGCCTCACGCCCGACACGCTCGGGGAGATCTACGAGTACTTCCCGACCTGGAACGAGCTGGCCGTCGCCGCGGGGGTCTTCGCGACGGGGTCGCTCGTGTTCACCCTGCTCGTCAAGGTCGCGGCGCCGATCCTGTCCGGCGCCGCGCGCGTGGAGGAACGCTCCGACCATCCGTAGGAGGCGACGGGCCGGGTTCTCCCGGCCGTCGCGGCGAAGAGGGCGACGATCGTGACCGGCACGTCCAGGGACCTCGAAGCCGAGCTCGCGGCGCTTGCCGCCGCGCTGCGGGCGGTCGAGCGACGGGTCGGCGCGGTCGAGGGGGCGCTCCGCGCCCGCCCCGCGGCCGCGGCCGCAGCGATCGCCCCGACCGCGCTCGCGCCGCCGCGCCCCGTCGCTCCGCCGGCCGACTTCCTTCGCTCGATCCCGCTGCTCGGGCGCCTCCTCCTCGTGCTGGGCGGGGCGTACCTCCTGCGCGCGTGGACCGAGAGCGGGCAGGTCCCGGTGGCGCTGGGCGCCGCCGCCGCGCTCCTCTACGCGCTCGTGTGGGTCGCGGCGGCCGGGCGCGCCGGGCGCGACGGCCAGGCGCTGAACGCCGTGTTCCACGCCGTGGGGGCGGCGCTCGTCGCGTTCCCGCTCCTCGTCGAGACGACGACCCGCTTCGGGATCCTCTCGCCGGCGGCGGGCGCCGCCGCGGCGGGGCTCGTGGTCCTGGCGATGGGGTGGGTCGCGGTGCAGAGCGACCAGCGGGGCGTCGCCTGGGTGGCCGAGATCGGCGCCGTCGGGTGCGTCCTGGTCCTCCTGGTGCGCCCCGGCGGGGCGGTCCCGTACGGCGCGCTGCTGGTCGGACTCGCCGCCGCGTCGCGGTGGGTCGCGAGGTCGCGCGGGTGGCCGGCGCTGCCGTGGCTCCCGGCCCTCGCCGCGGACGCGGCGGCCGTCGTCCTCACGAGCGCAGCCACGGGCACGCGGGCCGACGCGCCGGCCGGGGCCGCGATCCTGGTGCAGATGGCGCTCGCCGTGACGCACGTCGCCGCGGTCTCGCGCGAGTCCGTCCGCTCGGGGCGTCGCCCCACGCCCTTCGACCTCCTCCAGACGGTCCTCGTCCTCGCGCTCGGCTTCGGGGGCGCACTCCAGGTGGCCGGGGCCACGGGCACCGCGAAGCTCCCCCTCGCGCTCCTGTGCCTCGCGGCGGGGGTCGCCGCCTACGCCGTCGCGTTCCGCGTCGTGCGGCGCCAGGACCGTGGGCCGTATCTCTACCTGACGAGCGTGGCGCTCGTCGTGGTCGTGCTCGCGAGCCTCGCCCTCCTCGCGCGTCCCGCGATCCCGTGGGCCGTGCTCGGCGTGGCGATGGCCTGGGTCGGCAGCCGTTGGCGCCGCGTCGTCCTCTCGCTCCACGGCGCCGCCTACGCCGCGGCGGCGGCCGTCACCTCGGGCCTGCTCTCGACGGCGATGGGCGCGTGGACCCTGGGCGCGGGCGGCGACTGGCCGTCGATCACGGCCCCCGCCGCGCTCGCGCTCGCGGCCGTCGCGCTGACCGCGTGGTTCACGGTCCGCACGGACAACCCCTTCTGGCGGGAGGTCGCGCTGCTCCCGAAGTTCGTCTCCTTCGCCCTCTTCGTGGTGGCGGGCGGCGGGACGCTCGTCCTAATCCTGGCCCCGGCCGTGGCGGGAGTCCCGGGCCCGAAGGGCGACGCGGCCGCCTTGAGCGTGCTCCGGAGCGCCGTGCTGGCCGTGGGGACGCTCGCGTGCGCGTGGGTCGCGCGGACGGAGCACTTGCGGCTCGCGCGGTGGATCGTCTACCCGGTCCTCGTGCTCGGCGCGATCAAGCTCCTCGTGGAGGACCTCCCCCACGGCACGCCCGCGACGCTCGCCCTCTCGTTCCTCCTCTACGGCTCGGCGCTGATCCTCGGGCCCCGGCTCGCGCGCCGCCGCGCGGCAGCCCCCTCGCCGATCGGGCCGTGCGACCCGCTGGCGGTGGCGGCGCCCGCCGCGCCCCTCCCGCGGGAGGGCCAGGGGTCGGCGTAGGAGACGAGCGCCGCCCGGATCCGCGCGGAATCCGCCGCGGACCGCCCGACGGCGGCTGGCTCCCGGGCACCGCCCCGGTAGAGTGCGCCCTTCACCCGCCGGAGGTTCGCGATGTTCGACCGACTGTGGAACTGGGTTCCCAACCTCTGGTCGAATCCGATCTCGCTGCTCGGGTCCGTGCTCGCGACGGTCGCGGGCGTCGCCCTCCTCGTGATGCTCGGCCTCGACGTCGCCGGCACGGCGACGAGTCCCTACCAGGCCGCCGCCCTGATCATCGCCGTCCCGGCGATGTTCGTGTTCGGCCTGCTCCTGATCCCGCTGGGCCTCTGGATCTACCGCAGGAGCCGCGCGCAGCGCGGCCTCCTGCCCCTGAGCCAGGCGGTCGCGGAGCTCTTCACGACGCCGGCCGGCCATCGCAGGCTGTTCGTCGTGGGCGGCCTGACGGTGGTGAACCTCCTCCTCGTGAGCGTCGCGACCGCGAAGGCCGTCCACTGGATGGACTCGCCCGAGTTCTGCGGCACGGCGTGCCACACGGTCATGCAGCCGGAGTGGGAGAGCTACAAGGACGGCCCGCACGCCCGGGTGGCCTGCGTCGACTGCCACATCGGGCCCGGCGTCTCCTTCCTGATCCGCAGCAAGCTCGACGGGCTGCGCCAGGTCTGGCACACGATCCGCGACGACTACTCCCGGCCCGTGCCGACGCCGGTCCACACGCTGCGCCCGTCGCGCGACATCTGCGAGAAGTGCCACTGGCCCGACAAGTTCCACGGCAACCGGCTGCTCTACCGGATCCACACGCGCCAGGACGAGGCGAACACCCAGGAAGCGAACGTCCTGATGCTCAAGGTCGGCGGGCGCGACCCGAGGACCGGCGCGTACCGCGGCATCCACTGGCACGTGGCGACCGACTCCGACATCGTCTACGAGGCGCTCGACGACAAGCGCGAGGTGATCGGGAAGATCCAGGTGATGCGCGAGGGGAAGGTCGTGGAGGAGTTCCTGCCCCCCGAGGAGTCGAAGGGGCCCGTCGTCGAGTCGCGCACGATGGACTGCATCGACTGCCACAACCGGCCGACGCACCACTTCGACCTCACCCCGGCCGACGCGCTCGACCGCGGCTTCCGCCAGTCGAAGCTCGACGCGTCCGTTCCCTGGCTGCGCAAGGTCGCCGAGCCGCTGCTCGCGCGGCAGGACATGACGCGCGACGGTGCCGAGCAGGCCCTGCGCGCCGACCTCGAGGCGGCCTACAAGGCGCAGTACGCGGACAAGGTCCCGGCGGCCGACGTCCTCGACAAGGCGGCGCAGGGCCTCGCCGAGCTGTGGAAGGACAACGTCTTCCCCGAGCGTGGCGTCACGTGGGGCTCGTACCCGAACCACATCGGGCACAAGAGCGCCACCCCCATGAAGCACGGGTGCTACCGCTGCCACGACGACAAGCACAAGACGGCGGCGGGGAAGGTCCTCTCGGGCGACTGCGAGATGTGCCACGAGCAGCTCGCGCAGGAGGAGACCCAGGAGGAGCTCGGCGACCTCGTGAAGGGCCTGATGCCGAAGTAGCCCGGCGCGTCTAGCGGCGCGGAGCGCCGCGGGCGGCCTTCTCGAGATCGCGGACGAACACCTCGGCGCGGGCGGCCCCGCGCGTGCCTGGCCACCGCGTCACGACCTGGCGGAAGGCCTCGAGCGACTCCTTGTCGCCGCCCGTGCCGCGGCGCGCGCGCGCCTCGGCGTACGCGCGTCCGGCCTCGATCTCCGCCTGCGAGGCGGGGTCGGACTCGAGCGCGGCGGCACGCTCGGCCGCCTCCGCGCCCGCCGGAGTGCCCGCCGCGGCGGCGGCGATCGCCCGGAGCGCGACGACCGCGTCCCAGGGACGGCCCGCCGCGACCGCGTCCTCGGCTCCCGCGCGGCGGGCGCGGAGGAGCCAGCCGATCCACGCGGAGAGCTCGTGCGCGGCGCGTGACGCGGGCGTGGGCTCCACCGTCTCGCGCACCATCGCCTCGAGCCGGTCCCGCGTCGCCGCCCAGTCGCCGCGGGCGACGCCGGCGTCCGCCCACGCGAGGGAGGGCGGGACCGGCGGCTTGACGCCGCCGCGGTCGAGCGCCGCCTCGACCTCGGGGTTGGTGAGCCGCCCGGGGTGCCCGCGCCAGAGGACGTGGCCCGCGGGGTCGAGCAGGACCGCGCGCGGGAACGACGGCACGTCGAAGTCGCGCAGCACGTCGGCGGCCGCGACGGCGAGGCCGAACTCGACGCGCCAGTCGCGCGCGAACTCGTGCGCCGCCGCGTGGCCCTGGTGCGAGACCGCGACGACCACGAGACCGCGGGCGCCGTACGCGCGGTGGAGCCCGTTCAGGTGCGCGACCTCCGCCTGGCAGTGCGGGCACGTCGTGGAGAAGAACTCGATCAGCGCGACGCGGCCGAGCAGCGCCTGCGGCGTCGGCGCGGGCTCGCGCACGACGGCCGTCGGGACGACGCCGGGCGCGGGCTCCCCGACGAGGAGGTCGGCGCGCGCCGTCGCGGACGCCGAGGCGAGCAGCGCCGCGGCGATCGCGGGCGTGAGGAGCCTTCGCGGGGTGATCACGCCCCCAGTGAACCGGCGCATGCGCTCCCGACAAGCCCGGCGTCAGGTGATCCCGCGTGACGTGCGGTACGCTCACCCCTCGACGCCGATCCTGTCGGGGCGTCGCGAAGGGAGACGGATGCAACTCGCCGCCATCGAGGTGAACAACCAGTGGTACGCGGGCTGGGGAACGCTCGCGCTCGTGAACGCGGGGCTCGCGCAGGGCAAGCACCGCAGCGGGCTCATCTGGTTCCTGATCTCGCTGCTGCTCGGTCCCATCGCCACGCTGATCCTCCTCTTCCTCGAGGACCTCGGCGCCAAGGCCCGGTAGCCCCCGCGGTGTGCCCGGGGGCCCCACCGGGTGGCCGGTCCGGCGCGACCCCCTCCGCCTCCTGCCGCATCAGAGGAGCGGCCCCATGGAGGCACAACATGCGACGTTTCACGTACCTCGGAATCGCCGCGGCCCTGTTCGCCGTGTCGTTCGTGACCGCGGTCACCGTCCTCGCCGAGGAGGAGCCGGCCGCGAAGGCGGCGCCGCTGCCGCAGAAGAAGATCGACCATGCCTTCCTGTCGGGACTGGTCGGCGACTGGAACGTGAAGACCTCGGGCGAAGGCCCGCAGGGCCCGATGTCGGGCAGCGGTCGCGCGCACTTCGCGCTCGCCGCGCGCGACACGATCCTCGTGCAGGAGTACGAGAGCGACGTGCTGGGCGGCATGGGCGGCCACGGCGTCGCGAAGGTCTCCGACGACGGCAAGACCCTCCAGATGTGGTGGTTCAGCTCGCACGCCGCGGAGCCCGTCCTGCTGACGGGAACCCTGACGGAGACGTCCGCCGAGGTCTCGGGAACGTGCCCCGAGGGCACGGTCGACATCAAGTGGAAGAAGGTGGACGGCGGTTACGACTTCCAGATGTCCCTGAACGGCAAGCCGTCGTTCACCGACACGTATCGGAAGAGTTCCGGTTAAACCGGGGTCCGATCGTCCCCTGCGCGGAGGCGGGTCGTCCCGCCTCCGCGCATTCGTGTTCGGCCCCGACCGGGGCCAGTTCCCCCCTGCCCGGGCTCTGCGGGTGCAACGCGGAGGCGGTTGCGGTCAAGTAGGGGGTGATGCCGCTGCGCACCCTCGAACGCCGCTTCGACCGTTTCCGACGGACCGGCGACCCGGCGGCGCTCGCGCAGGTCTTCGATGCGACGGCGCCGGAAGTCCTTCGCGTCGCCCACCACCTCACGCGGGACGCCTCGGCCGCGGAGGACCTGCTCCAGCGCACGTTCGTGACGGCGATCGAGCGGGCGCCGACCTGGGACGCCTCGAGGCGGCTCCTGCCCTGGCTGCTCGGCATCCTCGCCAACCACGCGAAGGAGGCCGCACGGCACGCGGCGCGACCCCTCGACGCCACGCGCCTGCCGGCGAACGGGCCCGAGGCGCCGGCGGAGGTCGCCGAGCGGCGCGAGCTCGCGGGCGCCGCGGATCGTGCGATCGACGCCCTCCCCGATCCCGCGCGCAGCGTGCTGGTCCTGCGCTACCGCCACGGGCTCGAGCCCGCCGAGATCGCGCTCGCGCTCGCCATGGCGCCGGCCACCGTCCGGTCGCACCTCCACCGCGGGGTCGAGCGCGTCCGTCGCGCGGTTCCGGGCGCGCTGGCGGGCGCGGTGGTCGCGGGGGCGACGCCGCGCGGACTCGCGGCGGTGCGCGCCGAGGTGCTGGCGGAGGCGGCCACGGCCTCATGGACACCCGTCGCGTTCGCGACGGGGCTCGGGGCTGCCGCGGGAGGTGCGCTCATGGGGAAGCAACTGCTCGGTGCGGCGGCGGCCATGCTGCTGCTCGCGGGAGGCGGTGCGTGGGTGGCCACGCGCGCGGCGAACGAGGGAACCGAGGCGCGATCGACGCCTCCGGCGCCCGCGACGATCGGGGCCGAGCCCGATGCATCGCTCGCAGCAAGACCGCGTCCCGCGACGGGACCGGCGGCCGCCGACGAAGGCACACCGGCGCCACGCGACACGGCGGCCGCCGCCGAGACGGGGTCGCTCGACGTCCGGGTGACGCTCCCCGACGGGACGCCGCTCGTGGACGAGCCCGTGGCGCTGCTCCCGGGAGGCGACGTGACGCGGGACTGGACCCCGTTCCTGAGGACCGGCGCGGACGGCCACGTCCGGTTCGAGGGCTTGGCCGCCATGCGAACGCTCGTGCGGGGCGGACGCGGCGGGGGGAAGTACGTGGACGTGGTCGCGGGCCAGGTGACTCCGGTCGAGCTCGTGATCGCGAAGGGCGCGACCGTGGAGGGTGTGGTCGTCGACGTGGCGGGTGCGGCGGTCGCGGGGGCGGAGGTGTGGTTCGACCGGGAGGACTCCCGTTCGTTCCATCTCGTGCGGCTCTCGGTGACCGACGGCGAGGGCCGGTTCCGACTCCAGCACGTGTACCAGCACGGCTCGGTGTCGGCGCGCGCCCCGGGCCGGGCCCCGTCGGCCGCACGCTCGGTGCAGGTGGCGGAAGGCCAGGTCGACCGGGTGCGCCTCGTGCTCGGGGACGCCGGGGCCGTCGTGCGTGGGAGCGTGCGCGGCGCCGATGGGCGGCCGGTCGCCGACGCGCTCGTGCTGGTCGGAACGGCCTTCGCTATGCAGTGGACCCTTCCCGACGGCGCGTACGGCACCGACCCCGCGCCGACGCTCGCGCGTACGGACGAGGGCGGCGCCTTCGTCATGGACGCCCTGCCGCCCCGGGCGACGGCCGTGACGGTGCGGGCTCGCGGCCACGCCGGCTACCGCGCGACGCACTCGTTCGAGGTCGGTGAGAACGTCCTCGAGATCCGACTGTCGCCCGCGGCCGTGCTCGCCGGCCGCGTCGTCGATGCGAAGGGGCGCCCGGCCGCCGGCGCGGTCGTCGAGAGCGCCGACGCCCCGCGCCAGGATTCGACGTGGTGGTGGATGGTGCGCACCGACGCGGACGGCCAGTTCCGCATCGAGGATCTGCCCGGCGCCGACCAGCGCCCCTCCCCCACACAGTTCCGCGTGTCGCACGACGCGGGTACGGCGACGTTCACGCGGCACCCCGGCGTGGAGAAGATCGAAGTCGCGCTGGTGCCCCGGCGCGAGGGGACGGTCCGCGTGCGCGTCGTGGACGAGGAGGGGCGTCCGGTCGAGGGGCAGGAGGTCGTCGCGGGGCGGCCGGATGATCTGAACCCTCCGTGGCGGGGACGCACGGACGCGGACGGGAAGGTCGCGCTGACGCTCCCCGAGGGCGCCACCGTCTCGGTGGCCTTGACCGACCTCGAGGGCGACCTCCGCCCGTGGTTCGCGGAAGTGCGACACGTTCGCGCGGGGCCCGACGAGGTGACGATCACGCGTCGGGAGAGCGACCGCCCTTCCTCGCGGATCGCGGGACGCGTGACGCTCGACGCGGGAACGCTGCCGGACGGGGCCGTCGTGTGGGCCATGCCGATCGGAGGACGCATGGGGTTGAACCTCACGCTGGACCCCGCGACCGGTGCGATCTCCAGCACGAGGCTCCTGCCGGGTGGCTACGAAGTCTCACTCCGGGCGGTCGGCTACGGCACGGTCCCGCTCGGGCGGGTCCGGCTGAAGCGAGGGGAGACCGCCGATCTCGGCACGATCCGGTTGCGCGCACCCGGCCGACTCGTCGTCCAGGTGCTCGACACGGCGCAGGACGGCTCGTCCGGGCCCCTCCTCGCGTACGGCGAGCGCGGGTCCGTCTGGCCGCGCCCGGCCGACGACGGCACGTTCGTCTTCGAGCTGCTGCAGCCCGGCGCCTGGGACGTCGTCCTCCAGGGCTGGCCGCACGCCACCCCCGCGAAGGCCGCCGTCACGGCGCGCGCGGTCGTCGCCTCGGGCGAGACGGTCACGGTCGAGATCACGACGCAGCGAGGCCACGTCCGGGTGCTGCGTCCCGTCGGAGGCGACGCGGCGGCGCTCGCCGGGCTGTCGCTCGAGGTCCGGCTCGACGGCGCGACGGTCCCGCTCGCGACCGCCCGCTTCCTCGCACCGGCCGAGGGGCGACCCACGACCTTCGAGGCGGCGCTCGCTCCCGGCCGCTACGTCGTCGACGCCGAGACGGCGGACGGGCGTCGCGCCTCCGTCCGGTTCTCCGTCGCCGGCGACGACGAGCCGCCCGTCGACATCGACCTCTCCCCGTAGCGGATCCGGCGCGTCAACGCGGCCAGTCGAGCACGGCGACGGCGGCCCAGTGCTCGATGAAGTCCTCGCGCTTCGTGGAGAGGCACCGTTCGAGGAGGGTCACGGCGCCTTTCGCGTCCCCCCGGATCCACGCGGCCATGCCCGCGTAGAAGTGCGCCTCGCACTGGTGTCCGCGGCGATCCTCCTTCGGCGACGCTTCGGCGCGCGAGCGCAACGCCTCGGCGGAGATCTCGCCCAGGAGGAACCGGGCGACGTGCGCGGTCCAGGAGTCGCGCGGGATCGGCCGGCCGCGCCCGGCGAGCCCCGCGGCGAGCGCGGCGCGCGCCGCGGCCTCGCCGTCGGGCGAGAGGGCCTGCGCCAGGTAGAGGAAGAAGCGCGCGTAGTCCTCCCGGGGATCGAGCCCGAGCGCCTTCTGCAGGTCGTCGACCGCCTCCGCGAAGCGACGGCTCCCCCACTGCAGACGCCCGCGCCGCGCGTACGCGCTCGCGCTCGGTGCGAGCTCGATCACGCGCGTGCAGTCGGAGAGGGCCCCCTCGCGATCGCCCACCCGCTCCCGTAGCCCGGCGCGCCGGTCCCAGGCGAGTGCGCTGGAGGGCCGCAGCTCGATCGCGCGCGACCAGTCGTCGAGCGCCCCCTCGAAGTCGCCGCGGCGCTCCCGCAGCACGCCGCGCTCGAGGTACGCGTACGCGTCGTCCTCGTCGAGGCCGAGCGCGCGGTCGTAGTCCGCAAGCGCGTCCTCCTCGTCGCCCTGCTGCGCGCGCACGGCGGCGCGATGCGTGAAGGCCAGGGCGAACGCCGGGTCGAGCTCGATCGCCCGCGAGAGGTCGTCGTCCGCGCCTTCGAGGTCCGCCGTCACGCGCCGCGCCAACCCCCGCTCGAACCACGCCCGGGCCGCCTGCGGCTCGAGCGCGATGGCCCGCGTGTAGTCGCGGAGCGCCCCCTTCGTGTCGCCTCCGAGCTGCCGGGCGAGCGCGCGCCCTCGGAACGACGCCACGAGCGTCGCGTCCAGCGCGAGCGCCCGCGTGAAGTCGGCCGCCGCGAGGTCGTAGTCCCGCATCTCGTTGCGCAGCTCGCCGCGCCGGTGATAGGCGGGGGCGAAGTCGGGGTCGAGCGCGATGGCCCGCTCGTAGTGGGCGAGAGCCCCCCGTCGGTCGCCGCGCGCCGCCCGGAGGACGCCGTCCACGACCGCGATGGCAGCCGCGGCCCGGTCGCCCGCCCGTGCGACGCCCGCGAGCAGCGCGACGGCCAACGCGACGGGGATCCACGACTTCATGCGGCGCTCCTCAAGCCCGGGGACGGGGGATTCTATGGCCGCTCCGGGCCCCACCCAGCGTGGCGCGGCGCGCCGCGTCCGTTCAGCCCGCGTGGAGCACGACGAGACAGCCGGCCGGGGAGCGGAGTGCGGCCTCGAACCCGAGCGGCCCCCCGTAGTCCTTCGCCGGGCGGACGACCGGCACGCCGAGGCCCGGCGCCGCCGCCACGAGCGCTTCGATGTGCGCGCGTTCGCAGCGGAACCGGAGCTCGATCCCGCGGACGTCCTTGTGCTCGCGCGTGCCGTCGAGCAGCAGGTCGACCGTCCCCGCACGCACCACCTGCTGGGCGGGCCAGGTTTCGCCGGACGCGCATCCGAGGAAATCGCGCCAGAAGCGCAGCTCGGCCTCGAGATCGGAGACGAACAGCGTCACGCCGTCCAGGTTCACGACGCCCTCCTCGGTCGCGCCCGGCCCGCTCGTTCCATCCCAGGTCGGCCCGGCGACCTCACGTGCCGCGGCCCGGGACCTCCACCGGTCAGGCCACGGGCGCGAACTTCGCCGTGAAGTGCCGCAGGTGGGGCGAAGCCTCGACGATCCGGAAGCCGCGCAGGGCCGCGCGCCGCCCCCACACCTCGAGGACGGACTCGAGCACGTAGTCCATGTGGCTCTGGGTGTAGACGCGTCGCGGGATCGCGAGGCGGACGAGCTCCATCGCGGAGGGGGTCTCGGGGCCGCCCCTGGGATCGGGCTTCCCGAACATCACGGAGCCGATCTCGCAGGAGCGGATGCCCGCGTGGACGTAGAGCTCGACGGCGAGCGCCTGGCCCGGGTACTGCGATCTCGGGACGTGCGGCAGGAAGCCGGCGGCGTCGAGGAACACGGCGTGCCCGCCCGGAGGCTTGACGAGCGGCACGCCCGCGCGGTCGAGGCGATCGGCGACGTAGGCGATCGAGGCGACCCGGTACTGGAGGTAGTCGGGCTCGAGGACCTCGAGGAGCCCCACGGCCGTGGCCTCGAGGTCGCGGCCCGCGAGCCCGCCGTAGGTCGGGAAGCCCTCCGTCAGGATCAGGAGGTTCTTCTCCTTCACCGCCAGATGGTCGTCGTTCGTGCAGAGGAAGCCGCCGATGTTGGAGAGGCCGTCCTTCTTCGCCGACATCGTGCAGCCGTCGGCGAGGGAGAACATCTCCTTCGCGATGTCGCGCGGGCTCCGCCCGGACTGTCCCGGCTCGCGCTGGCGGATGAACCACGCGTTCTCCGCGAAGCGGCAGGCGTCGAGGTAGAAGGGCACGCCGAACTCGTCGCAGACCTTGCGGACGGCGCGAAGGTTCTCGAGCGAGACGGGCTGCCCGCCGCCCGTGTTGTTCGTCACGGTCATCATGACGACGGGGACGTTCTCGCGGCCCCGCTCGGCGAGCAGGCGGCGGAGCGCCGCGACGTCCATGTTCCCCTTGAAGGGCGCGAGGCGCGCGGGCTCGAGGCCTTCGGCGACGGGCAGGTCCACGGCCTGCGCCCCCGTCACCTCGATGTTGGCCCGCGTCGTGTCGAAGTGCGTGTTGCTGGGCACGACGAGGCCGGGGCGGCAGATCAGCGAGAAGAGGATCCGCTCCGCGGCCCGCCCCTGGTGCGTCGGGACCACGTGGCGGAATCCAGTCAGGTCCTTCACGACCTTCTCGAAGCGGAACCACGAGCGGCTGCCGGCGTAGGAGTCGTCGCCCCGCATCACGCCGGCCCACTGCTCCGTGCTCATGGCCGACGTGCCGCTGTCGGTCAGGAGGTCGATCAGCACGTCCTCGGCGTGGACCTTGAACAGGTTCCAGTCCGCGGCGCGGACGGCCCGCTCCCGATCCTCCCGCGTCGTCATCTTGAGGGGTTCGACGACCTTGATGCGGAAGGGCTCGATGATCGTGGCCATGGCGTCCTCCTCGGGCGACGGCCAGCGTAGGTCCGCGGCCACCGCGGCATAGCCGGGGTCGGGCCGGCGCCGGACGTGGAGTCGGGAGGGCTCGCGCTCAGGCCGTCCCCGCCGTGCGGCCCGCGGGCAGCGCGTCCGGCGCGCGGAGGGGCTCGGGCGCGCGCCCGTACGTGCGACGTACCAGCAGGACCAGCAGCGCGAGGGCCCCGAGCGGGAGGAGGTACTCGTACACCCCCGGCGTCGGGCCGTCGGGCTGGAGCGCCGGGAACACCCCGAGATAGAGGTCGAGCCACCGGCCGACGAGGATCACCGTGGCGGCGAGCAGGAGCACGTTCTCGCGCCGCTTCATGGCCCGCGGCATCAGGAGCGCGAACGGCACGGTCCAGTTGAGCAGCACGTTGGCCGCGGAGAGTGCCGCCCAGCCGCGCCCGTGGCGCGACAGGTAGTACGACGTCTCCTCCGGGTTGTTCGTGTACCAGATCAGCATGTACTGGCTGAACCAGATGTAGGCCCAGAAGAGGCTGAAGCCGAAGAGCAGCTTGCCGAGGTCGTGGAGCACCTCGTCGTCCACGCCGGGCGCGCGCCCGCTCCGGCGCGCGAGGACCACGACGATCGCCAGCGCGGCGAGGCCCGAGAGCCAGGCGCCGCTGAAGTGGTAGACGGCGAAGATCGTGCTGAACCACCAGCGCTCGAGCGACATCGCGAGGTCGAACGTGACGAGGGAGAACGTGAACGCGAAGACGACGAGGAAGGCGGCGGCGAGGCCGACGCTCCCCCCCTCCCGCGGCGCGCGTGCCCGCCGCACGAGGGCGGCGGCGAACGCGATCCACACGGCGAAGGCGACCGCGGCGCGACCGATCACGAACGGCGTGGTCATCCAGGCGCGGCGGGCCTCGAGGACGTGGTCCCCCTCGACGACCGCGGGGTCGGCCCACGGGTAGAGCGTGGAGGCGCCGACCCCGAGCAGGAGGACGAGGGCCCCGGCCGCGGGCAGGGCCGAGGTGAGCGACGACGCGGCGGGGAGGACGGGGACGCTCCACCGCGCGCGCACGACGTGGTGGATCGCGAGGAAGAGCGCGCCGGAGAGGCCCATCCCCGCGAGCAGGAGCACCGACTGGAGGAAGGCCGGCCAGGCGCGGTCGGGCTGCACGAACAGCCCGGCGACGAACGCGACGAGCGCCGCCGCGACGAGGGCGGACAGCCACGGGTGCTCGCGGCGCAGCGGGAGGGCCGGGCCGCGGTCGTCGGCGGGGTTCACTTCGCCTCCTGGAGTGTCCGCAGGTAGCGGACGACGTTCCACCGGTCGCGCGGCTCCACCTGGAGCGCGACCGCGGACATGTTCTTCCGGCCGAACGTGATCGCGTGGAAGATCTCGCCGTCGGAGAGGGCCCTCGACTCGGGGCGGTGGAGGTCGGGCGGCGGCGGCATGCCCCGCAGGCCGACGGGCGCGTCGCCCTTGCCCGCGAGCCCGTGGCAGGCGATGCACGCCCGCCGCCAGACCGCCTCGCCGCGCGCCCGCGCCTCGGGCGTGTCGGGGACCGGGTTGGCGAGCGACGCCGCCGCGCGCGCCGCCTCGGCCTCGCCCGGGCCGAAGTCGACGGCCTGCGCGTCGCGCGCGACGGTGCCCGCGGGCGGGCGCCTCTGGACGCGGCCGTCCGCGAACGCGGTCGACAGGTCCTGGGTCTGCGCGGCGGGTCCCACGACCATGTCCGCCGGGAGCAGGATCCAGTTGCGCTGGCGCGTGTCGCGCCGGAGCGCGGCCGAGAGGCCGAGGAGGAGGGCGCCGAGCACCAGCACCGGCAGGACGACGCGCAGGACGGTCTTCACGGCCGCGTCTCCTCGAGCGTCTCGACCGCCTCGACGGCGTCGAAGCGCTCGCGGTAGGTGCGCTCGACGACCTCGGGCACGTAGGACGCGCCCGCGGGGGCGAGGACGAGCGCGAAGCGGTCGTCCGTCGTGCGGGGAAGCGGCACCGCGAGGCGCTTCCCGGGCCACAGCCGCTCGCGGTGGAGGAACGCCGCCACCGTCAGCAGGCCGGCGAAGAGGATCACGAGCTCGAAGGCGACGGGAACGAACGCCGGCCACGAGAGGAACGGCTTCCCGCCGACGTTCAACGGCCAGTCGACGGCCGACGTCCACGCCTGGAGGGCGAGGCCGCCGGCGAGCCCGAGGAGCCCCCCCGCGAGGCACACCCACGGCAGCCGGGAGGGCGCGAGGCCCTGCGCCTCGGGCAGGCCGTGGACGGGGTAGGGCGCGTACACCTCCACGATCTCGTGGCCGACGGCGCGGGCGTGGCCGACGGCGCGCAGGAGGTCGCCCTCCCGCTCGAAGGCGAGCACCAGCAGGCGACGGCTCACGACGCACCTCCGTGGCCGTCCCCGGCGTCGTGGGCGACGACCGCCTTGACCTCGCTCATCGCGATCATGGGGAGGAAGCGGCAGAAGAGCAGGAACAGCGTGAAGAAGAGGCCGAAGCTCCCGACGAACGTCCCGATCTCGGCGAGCGTCGGCGCGTAGCCGGCCCAGGAGGAAGGCAGGAAGTCGCGCTGCAGCGAGCCCGCGATGATCACGAAGCGCTCGAACCACATGCCGACGTTGACGAGGATCGACACGGCGAAGACGAGGACGAGGCTCCTCCGGGCGCGCGGCGCCCAGAGCACCTGCGGGATCGCCACGTTGCAGAGGACCATGATCCCGTACGCCCAGCCCATGGGGCCGAACATCCGGTTGTTGAACGCGAACTTTTCGTACGGGTTGGCCGAGTACCACGCGACGAAGAGCTCGGTCGCGTAGGCGAGCCCCACGATGAGGCCCATCGACAGGAGGACCTTGCACATCGCGTCGACGTGGCGGTGCGTGATGTAGTCCTGGAGCCCCATCACGCGGCGGGCGATCAGCATGAGCGTCAGCACCATGCCGAAGCCCGAGAAGACGGCGCCGGCGACGAAGTAGGGCGGGAAGATCGTCGTGTGCCAGCCCGGGATGACCGACGTGGCGAAGTCGAAGGACACCACGCTGTGGACGGAGAGGACGAGGGGCGTCGCGAGCCCCGCGAGCAGGAGGCAGACGGTCTCGTGGCGCTGCCAGGTGCGGGTCGTGCCCCTCCACCCGAGCGAGAGCGCCCCGTAGACGGCGCGCGCGACCCGGCCCTTGACGCGGTCGCGCAGCGTCGCGAAGTCGGGGAGGAGCCCGACGAACCAGAAGACGAGCGAGATCGTGAAGTACGTGCCGATCGCGAACACGTCCCAGAGGAGCGGCGAGCGGAAGTTCACCCAGAGCGACCCGCGCGTGTTGGGGTAGGGGAACACCCAGAGGAAGTTCCACGGCCGGCCCATGTGGAGCAGGGGGAAGAGCCCCGCGCACATGACCGCGAAGATGGTCATCGCCTCGGCCGACCGGTTGATCGACGTGCGCCAGCGCTGGCGGAAGAGCAGCAGGATCGCCGAGATCAGCGTGCCGGCGTGGCCGATGCCGACCCAGAAGACGAAGTTGGTGATGTCGAAGGCCCAGCCGACGGTGCGGTTGAGGCCCCAGACGCCGATCCCCTTCCAGAACAGGTAGCCGACGCTCGCGACGCCGACGGCGAGCGCCGCGAGCGCGGCCAGGAAGGCGGCCCACCACAGGCCGGTCGGGCGGCGCTCGATCGGGGCGCAGACGTCGGCCGTGACACGGCCGATCGTCTTGTGGCCGAGGATCAGCGCGGGCTCCGCGGGGTGCCGCTGGGGCACGGGCGGGTGCCGGGCGCCCTCGCGCCGGTCGAGGACGGAGGTCTCAGCCATGGCGCGCCCCCTCCCCGCCGCCGGCGCGGTCGCGGACCTTCGTCAGGTAGCCGACGGACGGCTTCACGTTGAGCTCCTCGAGGACGACGTAGTGGCGCGGGTCCTTCGCGAGGCGCGAGACCGCGCTCGCGGGGTCGGCGCCGTCGCCGAACACGATGGCCTGCGCGGGACAGGACTGCTGGCAGGCCGTGCGCACGTCCCCGTCGGCCGGCGGGCGCCCGAGGCGCTTCGCCTCGGCCCTCGCCTCGTGGATGCGCTGGACGCAGAAGGAGCACTTCTCCATCACGCCGCGCGAGCGCACGGTGACGTCGGGGTTCAGCTGCAGGTCCTCGAGCGGGTCCGCGCGGTCGTACTCGAACCAGTTGAACCGGCGCACCTTCCACGGGCAGTTGTTCGCGCAGTAGCGCGTGCCGACGCACCGGTTGTAGACCTGCGCGTTCAGCCCGTCCTGCGTGTGGACCGTCGCGAGGACCGGGCAGACCGTCTCGCAGGGCGCGTTGCCGCAGTGGTGGCACGCCATGGGCTGGTGCAGCGTCTCGACCTCGCCCGCCGCGCCGGGGACGTCGCCGTAGTAGCGGTCGAGGCGGATCCACGCCATGTCGCGGCGGCGCAGGACCTCGTCGCGGCCGACGACGGGCACGTTGTTCTCGGCCTGGCAGGCGACGACGCACGCGCTGCAGCCCGTGCACGCGTCGAGGTCGATCGCCATGCGCCAGCGCGGCCCGGGCGCGGCATGGTCGTCGGGCCAGAGGTCGGCCTCGGGGCGGTGGTGGCGGGGGACGCCCGAGGCCGGGTCCTTCGACCACGCGACGAGCGTCGTCTGGCGCGCGATCTCGCGCCGCTCGTGGCCGTGCGGCGCCGTGTTCGCGGGGAGGTCCTGCGTCCCCCAGGTCTGGGCGCGGGCGAGCGGGCGCCGGGCGCCCGTGCGCGTGACGGTCGCCTCGAGCGCGTCGGACGACGCGTCGCCCGAGGCCATGCGCAGGAAGGGCGCCGCGTTGCCGCCCACGGTCGCGCCCCGCTCGACGGTGCGGCGACCCTCGATCCAGCGGGGTCCGAGGTCGTGGAACCGGTCGGTGCCCGCGCGGCCGTAGCCGAGCGCGATCGCGACGACGCCGTCGTCGAGCCCCGGCTGCACGAGCGCCGGGAGATCGAGCGTCGCGCCCTCGGCGGCGACGCGGACCACGTCCCCGTCCTCGACGCCGAGCGTCCGCGCGGTCGCGGGCGAGAGCGACGCCACGTTGTCCCACACGGTCTTCGTGACGGGGTCGGGGAGCTCGTGGAGCCAGGGGTTGTGCGCGTGGCGCCCGTCGAGCATGCCCACGGTGGCGTGGAGGACGACCGCGAGCCGCCCCGCGGCGGGCGCGCGCAAGGCGGGCAGCGCGGCCACGCGGCTCGCGTCGAAGCGTGCGGCCGGGGGCGCCTTCGCCTCGAGGCGCGCGAAGCCAGCCTGGAGCGCGGCGCGCCAGGCGGCGTCCGCCGGGACGGCGCCCGCGGACCTCGGATGGTGCTCGCGCTCCCAGCCCGCGCGCAGGAGGTCGAGCTCGGATCCGGGCGTCCCGCCCCACGCCGCGAGGCAGGCGCGCAGGCTGCGCGGCTCGCCGAAGGGCTCGAGCGCGGGCTGGGTCAGGGACACGACGCCCGCGACCGGCTCCGCGTCGTCCCACGCCTCGAGCGCGTGCGGCGCGGGCAGGACGACCGTCATGCCGGCCGTCGTCTCGCCGGGGCGCTCCGCGAGCGCGACGCGGAGCGGCACGCGCGCGAGCGCCTTCGAGAAGCGCCCGGCAAGGGCCGAGTCGGCCGCGGGGTCGACGCCCGACGCGACGAGGGCGGCGACCTTGCCGGCCTCCATCTCCTCGACGAGCGCCGCGAGCGCCGCGTCGTCGCCCGTGCGCTGGAACGACGGAGCCGCGACGTCCACCGTGCGCCCGTACGCCCCGAGCGCCTCGTTGCCGAGGTTGACGAGCGCCTGGACGGCCGTGTCGTTGATCCCGCAGACGACGAGGCTGTCGGGTCGGCTCGACCAGAGACGCTCGACGACCTCGTCGAGGACGCCGCGTGCGAGCGGCGCGGGCCCCGGAGGCGGCGGCGCCGGGAGCGCCGCGAGGCGGGCGAGCGCCGCCGCGACGTGGGCGACGACGGCGCGCGCCGCGGCGGGCGACGCGCGGTAGCGCCGGTCCGCCGCCCCTCCCGTCACGGAGAACGCCGACTCGACCTGGACGTGCAGACGGTGCGCGGGCTTCCCCTCGAGCGACCGGGCCGTGCGCCATCCGCGCGTGTGCTCGACCGGGCTGATCCACGTGCCGAGGAAGTCGGCCTCGACGCCGAGGACCGTGCGGGCGTACTCGAAGCGGTAGCGAGGCAGGACGCGCACCCCGTGCGTGCGGGCGTGCGCGGCGAGGATCGCCGAGGCCGAGAGCGCGTCGTAGGCGACGTGGCGACCGTCCGGGAACCGGGCGAGGAACGTGGCGATCGCGGCACGGGTGGTCGGGCCCGTCGCGCCCGACGTGAGCACGCGCACGCCGCCCGACCGGGCGGCCTCGAGTCCCTCCGTGACGCGCCGGTCCGCCTCGCCCCACGCGACCTCGCGGCCGTCGACGAGCGGGCGGCGCAGGCGGCGGCCGTCGTAGAGGCCGAGGACGTGGGCCTGACCGGCCGCGCAGAGGCCGCCGCGCGAGACGGGGTGCTCGGGGTTCCCCTCGACCTTGATGGGCCGACCGTCGCGGCACTTGACGAGCACGCCGCATCCGGCGGCACAGGCGCCGCAGGTCGAGGCGTACCAGGTCGCCCGGCCGGGCACGATCGCCTCGGACCCGGCCGAGCCCGGCACCGCCCGCTTCGCGGCGGGACGCGAGCACCCGACGAGCGTCCCCGTGGCCGCGAAGCCCACGGCGGCGAGGAACGTGCGGCGGGACGGGGCCCAGGGACCGGGCAGGCCGTCGTCGCGCTCGTGGTCGTGGTCGTGCGCGTGCGGCGCCGACGCGACGGCGTCCCGGCGTTCGTCGTCGGCGTGCGGACCGGGGCGGGTCTCGGTGGACATGGGACGTCTCGTCAGTAGTGGCAGGCGGTGCAGTCGGTGGAGGCGGCGGCGGGCCGTCCGTCGGGCAGGCCCGTCGCGTTCATCTGGCGGTGGCAGTTCACGCACCACCCCATGGTCAGGTTCTCCTGCTGGCGCATGCGCGACATGCTCTGGACCGGTCCGTGGCACGTCTCGCACGCGACTCCGGCCGTCACGTGGGAGCGGTGGTCGAAGAAGACGAAGTCGGGCAGGTCGTGGACGCGGACCCACGCGACGGGCTTGCGCACGCCGCCGGGCACGGGCTGCGCCTTGTCGTCGAGCGCGAGCGCCTCGTAGAGCTTGCGGATCTCGGGCGAGACGACCTTCCTCGGCTCCCGCTTCTCCGCCTTCGCCGCCGCGTCCTCGGCCCGCACGTCGGCGAGCGGCGCCGACACGAACTTGTGGCAGTTCATGCAGAGCTCTTCGGGCGGGATGCCGGCGCGCGGCCCGCGCTCTGCCGCGTAGTGGCAGTAGAGGCAGGGGATCTGGAGCTCGCCCGCGTGCAGCTGGTGCGAGTAGAAGACCGGCTGGTCGGGCTCGAAGCCGCTGTGGTCGCCGGGCAGCGGCATCGCCGCGCCCTGCGTGACGACGACCGCGCCCGCGAGGACGAGGACCCCGAGGAGGATGGCGAGCGTTCGCGCGCTCATGTCAGCACCGCACCTCCGCGCCCCTGCGCGCGTAGAACCACCAGTTGACGACCAGGCACAGCGCGTAGAAGCCGGCGCAGCCGTAGAGGGCGACCTCCGCGGTGCCGGCCGCGACGTGAGGGCGGAACAGATCGGGGACGAGCAGCGATCCGTACGCGGCGACCGCGGAGGTCCAGGCGACGACGGGGCCGGCCTCCTTGCCGGGGAAGATCACGGGGATCTGGCGGAAGGTGCTCCCGTTCCCGACGCCCGCGAAGGCGAAGAGCAGCAGGAAGAGGGCGAAGACGAGCGGGAAGCGCGCCTCGGGGTGCGCGTCCCCCGCGACGCCCGCGAGCTGCGTTCCCGCGAGCACGGCGGCCGCGATGAGCCCGAGCGTCGCCCACTGGGTGACGCGCGCGCCGCCGAGGCGGTCCGACATCCAGCCGCCGACCGGTCGCACGAGCGAGCCGAGGAGAGGCCCGAGGAACGCGAG
>DATLLK010000552.1:0-3449 GCA_035537895.1 Planctomycetota bacterium | reverse complement strand
CCCAGTCGCCCGTCTTCAAGACCATGCCCGCGATCAGCGCGGGGTCCTTGCGCAGGCGCACGACGGGCTCGCGGCCTCCGAGCAGCGGCCGCAGCCGGGCCGTCCACGCCTCGAGGTCGCCGACCCCGACGTCGGCCGCGGTCGTGAGCGTCACGCGGACCCGCGACCCGCGGCGGTCGAGGATGTCGCCGTACGCCTTGTCGACGTCCCCGACGAGCTCGAGCCGGTTGCGCTTCAGGAGCACGAGGAGGAAGTCGACGAAGAGGTCGGAGGTGCGGCCGCGGAAGGCCGCCTCGATCTTCGCCGCCTTCTGCTCGCGGCGGACGGCGCTCGAGCCGAAGAACGCCGCCACGAGCGAGCCCGCGGTGCCCCGGCCGGTCGCCAGCGCCTTCAGCTCCTCGCCCACCTGCTCGAGCATGCCCTTCGCCTCCGCGGCGGCGGCGAGCGCCTCCGCGTAGATCCGGGCGCCGACTTCGGCGGAGCGACGGCTCACGCGCGTCCCCCCGTGGGAGGACGGCGGCTCTCGAGCTGGGAGAGGCCCTGCTCGACGAGCTTCTTGTGGTCCTCGGGACGGACCTCGCGCTGGATGATCTGCCCGGCGACGTCCGTCGCGACCTTCGCGACCTCGTCGTAGATGTCCTTCAGCGCCTTCTGGCGCGCGAGGTCGATGTCGCGCACGGCGCGGTCGCGCTCTTCGGTCGCGGCGAGGCGGGCCTCCGCCTCGATCTTGCCGCGGACGGCCTGCGCGTCGCGGCGCCCCTCCTCGACGATCGAGCGCGCCTCGTCGGTCGCGTGGGCGAGCCTGCGCTCGTACTCGGAGAGGAGCGTCCTCGCCTCGGCGTTGGCCTTCTCCGCGCCCTCGATCTGGTCGCGGATGCCCTTCTCCCGGGCCTGGAGGCCCTGGAGGATCGGCTTCCACGCCGTCTTCGCGAGGACCACGAGGAGCAGCAGGAACGTCACGATGGTCGTGACCGCGACCACGAGGTTCACGGAGAGCAGGCCGGGCTGCTCCTCGCCGTGACCGTCCGCCGCGAGGCAGGACGGGGCGAGCGCGACCGCGCACGCGAGCGCGACGAGCATCCAGGGGATACGGCGCATGGCGCCCTCCAGCGGGGTGGCACGTGCGGCGTCACGACCGCGGGGGCGGCACCATGGCCGCCCCGCGCACCGGCCGTCCGCCGCGGGAGACTACTGCTTCGCGAGGCCGAGCATGCAGATGACGAGGGCGAAGAACGTGAAGCCCTCGATGAGCGCCGCGGAGATGATCATGCTCGTGAAGATGCGGCCGCCGGCCTCGGGCTGGCGGGCGATCGACTCGACCGCGTTGCCGGCGATCGCGCCGATGCCGCGGGCGGCGCCGAACACGACCAGGCCGACGCCCACGGCCAGCAGGCCGTTGACGCCCAGATAGCCCTCGCCGGCGGCGAGGACGGGGGCGAAGAAGTCGACGAGAGTGAAGCCCATCTGGATCTGCTCCTGTTGCGTAAGGTCGGTGGAACGGGACGGACGGACGGACGACCGGCGCGACGGGCTCCCGGGCTAGTGCTCGGGGTGGACCGCCATGCCGATGAAGAGGGTCGTGAGGAAGGTGAAGATGTAGGCCTGCAGGAAGGCGACGAACAGCTCGAGGAGCGAGATGAAGATCGCCCCGAGGACCGAGCCGAACGTGATGACGGCGCCCGTCCCCGAGAGCCCGGTCGCGAGCACGCTCGAGAAGCCCAGGAGGATCGCCAGGACGATGTGGCCCGCGATCATGTTCGCGAACAGACGGATGCAGAGCGCGAAGGGCTTGACGAAGGCCGCGACGATCTCGAGCGGCACGAGGAGGATGAGCATCGGCCACGGCACGTGGGGCGCGAAGTTCTTCGCGTAATGGACGAAGCCCTGCTCCCGGATGCCCCCGACGTGGATCGCGAGGAACGCGCAGATCGCGAGCCCGATCGTGATGCTGATGTCGCCCGTCGCGGTGCCCGCGAGGTGGGCCTCCTTCCCCGTGATCAGCGTGATCAGCGGGTTGATCGGCAGCGCGCCCAGGAGGTTCGCGATGAGGATCAGGAAGAACATCGTCCAGAGGAACGGCATGAAGCGGTCGGTCGCGTCGTGGAGCGCCGGTCGCGCGACCTGCTCGCGCAGGAACTGCAGGATGGACTCGAAGAAGTTGCGGGCGCCGCGCGGCACGCGGTCCTGCGAGCGCGCGATCAGCGGGAACGTGAGGAGCATCACGACCGCCGCGAGGAGCAGCATGATGAGCGTGTTGGGGATCGAGTACCCGCCGACCTCCATCACCTTGTGAGGGAGGACGTGGGACAGCGGGTCGCCCGCCGCGAGGACCGGGGCCGTGAGCGAGCTCATGCGGAGGCGGGTCCTCCGTTCCGGCCCGCGCGGAGCATGCCGCGGGCGACGACGAGGATCTCGAGCGCGAGCAGCAGCAGGTAGAGGACGCCCGTCCAGACGACGATCACCTGCTTCAAGGGCGCGTCGCCGACCCAGACGGCGAGCAGGACGCCGAGCGTCACGAAGAGGCGGATGCCGAGCCCGGCGAGGAAGGCCTGGGCCCGCCGCTCGAGCGGCGCCGACGCCGTCATGGCGACGGGCAGGACGCCGAGCAGGGCCGTCGCGAAGGAGATCCCCGCGGCGACGGCCATGCCCGCGAGGGCGTCGGTCCCCGCGAGCCTCACCGTCGGCCACGCTCCAGCCGCGCACGCGGCGACGACGGTCGCGGCGGCCACCAGCGCGAAGCGAGGAAGCGAGGGGCTCATGGGGCTGTCAATTCCGCGGTTCGCCGGACCGTCGCGCTTCGTCGCGCCGGTCCGACTCAAGTGCTTTCCTGATCAGGGCATACGTCCCTACGACGATGCCGAGTCCTGCACCTGCCACCCGCATCCAGGGGTGGGTCGCCCATGTAGCATCCGCCCAAGAGCCGAGAAGGAAAAACAAGAGCACGGCGGCCGCGAACTCGAAGCCCGCGGACGTCCAGCGCGCCAGGCTGGAACGGTCATCTCGGTCACCCCTGCCAGGGTCCGGCGGACCCGCGCGCGCGGGGCCCGAAGGCGACGGCCCGGTCGTGTCTTCCCGCGGTTCCTCGCGCGACATGGGTTCACGCTACGGCCGCTCGGGGATCGCGGCCAACCCGGGCGCGACCGTAGGATTCCCGCGTGGCCTCCGCACCGCACGGCCCGCGGACGCTCTCTCGCCTGATCGCGGGGTTGGCGATGGGGGCGGTCGTGTTCGCGGCGATCGTGACGCGCGATGACTGGGCGGGTCCGCGGAAGCGGCGCGACTCGCGCCGAAAGCCGAAGGTCGCGGTGGCGTCCCCGCAGTCCACCGGCGTGCCCACGGCACCCGCCGCACCCCGAGCGGCCACCGGGTCCGGCGGCCTGGGAGGGGTGACCGGGGGGACGGAGCCTCCTACGGGACCCTTCGCCTCGCTCGGACCCCCCGGTGTGCCG
>DATLLK010000551.1:0-6314 GCA_035537895.1 Planctomycetota bacterium | reverse complement strand
GATCCCGCACGTGATCGCCGGGCGCGACGTGCTCGCGATCGCCCAGACGGGCACCGGCAAGACGGCCGCGTTCGTGCTCCCGATCCTCGAGCGCCTCGCCGAGGCGGGGCCGCCCCCGTCCCGGCGCCACGTCCGCGTGCTCGTCCTCGCCCCGACGCGGGAGCTCGCGTCACAGGTGGGGCAGAGCTTTGCCGACTACGGGCGCCACCTCCCCTTCCGGCGCACGGTCGTGTTCGGCGGCGTCTCGCAGCGGCCGCAGGCCGACGCCCTCTACCACGGCGTCGACATCCTCGTCGCGACGCCGGGCCGCCTCCTCGACCTCATGGGGCAGCGGCGGGCGAACCTCACGCACGTCCAGATCCTCGTGCTCGACGAGGCCGACCGCATGCTCGACATGGGCTTCATGCCCGACGTGCAGCGGATCCTCTCCGCGATTCCGCCGAAGCGCCAGACGCTGTTCTTCTCCGCGACGATGCCCCGCGAGGCCCAGCGCCTCGCCGACCGCATCCTCGTGGACCCGGTGCGCGTCGAGGTCGCCCCGTCCGCGACGACGGTCGAGAAAGTCGCGCAGTCGGTGTTCTTCGTCGCCAAGGGCGACAAGCCGCGGCTCCTCGAGCACCTGCTCTCCGACGCTGCGATCCCCCGGGCGCTCGTCTTCGTGCGGACCAAGCACGGCGCGGACCGGCTCGCGAAGTCGCTCGTGAAGGCGGGCGTCGACGCGGACGCGATCCACGGCAGCAAGTCGCAGGGGCGGCGCGAGCGCACGCTCGGCGCGTTCCGGTCGGGCGGCACGCGCGTGCTCGTCGCGACCGACATCGCGGCGCGCGGGCTCGACGTCGAGGGCATCACGCACGTCGTCAACTACGACCTGCCCAACGAGCCCGAGGCGTACGTGCACCGGATCGGCCGGACGGCGCGCGCGGGCGCGACCGGCATCGCGCTCTCGTTCTGCGATCCCTCCGAGGAGGGGTTCCTGCGCGACATCGAGCGCGCGACGCGCGTCCGCCTGGGCGTCGTGGTGGACCACCCGTTCCGGAACGTGCATGCCCGCGCCGTCGCCGCCCCGGCCGCCGCGCGCCATCCGGTTGCGCGCCATCCGGCCGCACGCGGCCGGCACGTGCAGCGCTGGCGTCGGCGTTAGCCCGTAGTCGACCCGCTCACGCGAGCCAGGCGAAGCGCTCGACGAGGTAGGGGCGCACGCCCGCGACGGTCGCACCCGTCAGCGCGTCGCGCCAACCGGCGAGCGCGGTCGGGTCGGTGAGCGCGGCGTCGCCCTCCGTCCACGGCGAGAGGTAGACGAGGTCGCGGCCGTCGAGCGGCAAGGTGGCGAGGTACGCCGTCGTGCGCTCGCGGTGCGCCCTCGCCCGCTCGGCGCCGCCCAGGCCCACGAGGACGGTCAGCGCGACGCCGAGGCGGGCGGCCTTCATGTCGGCGACGATCGCGGCGAGGCGCGCGAGATCCGCCGCCTTGCCCGAGGCCGCGCGCAGGTCCGGGTCGCCCGTCTCGAGCCCGATCGTCGCGTCGACGAGACCGGCCTCGCGCAGGCGCTCCCAGGCGTCGCGCGTGCGGCGGGGTCCCCGATCCGCGTCGTAGAAGGAGGCGAAGCCTCGGCGCGGGGCCCCGAGGACCTCGCGCACGCGGGCCATGCGCGCCAGCAGGACGTCGTCGGGGAGGGAGAGGGCGGACGCGCTGCCGAGGAACACGCCGTCGTGACCCGCGAGCCCGCCCGTCACGGCGACGACGGCGGCGAGGTGACGGTCGAAACCGGCCGCGTCGAGCGCCCGGAAGGGGCGATCGCGGTAGAAGAAGCAGAACGTGCACGCGCGGTGGGGGCACCCCGTCGCGGGCATCACGACGAGATCGCGGTAGCGGTGGGGCGGGAGGATCGGGACCGGCTCGGGCCACGCCGCGGCGGCGCGCCGACGCTCGCCCTCGAGGCGCGGCGACGTCCAGTCGGCGGCGGCGGTGAACGCGGCCTCGGCCGACGCCCGCTCGCCGGTGACGTCGTCGCCCGCTCGCGGCGAGCCGCGAAGCCGTCGCGCGAGGCGTCGCGCGAGGCGACCGGCCAGCGCGTGGGCACGCCGGGACGCGTCGTCGTCGAGGACGTCCCAGCCGTGCGGGCGCGACCGGAGCACGTTGCCGTCCGCGGCGCGGCGCAGGCGGAGCGCGCCCGCCGCGAGGGCGACCCATCGGCCAAGGCCGTCCACGCGCAGGTAGGCGCGCGCCTCGATCTCCGCGACGGCTCCGTCGGGCAGGGCGCGCGCCCGCAAGGCGCGCCCCGAGCGTTCCGGGGCGGCGCGTGCCCGGGCGCTCATTCCTCCGCCGCGTCGGGCGCTCCGCCGGTCCGGGCAAGGTCGCCCGGCGTGATCTTGCCGGCGTCGAAGCGCGCGAGGCGCTTCTCCATCTCGTCGAGCGTCCCGTCGAAGGGAGCCTTCTCGCGCTTGCCCCAGCGCAGGGGGTTGATGCGGGCCACGACGAAGGCGCGCAGGTAGGGGCTCGTCAAGCCGCGGGCCTTCAGGGCCGCGACGACCTCGGCGACCTTCGCCTCGAGGTCGGCGACGCGCTTCGCGCGTCGCGCCCGCTCGTCGAGCGCCTTCGCCATGGGGCGCGGGAGGAACTCGTCGATGCGCCGCAGCACCGGCTGGTAGGCGCCGCCGGGGAAGCGCCCGTTCTCCTGGTAGCAGGCGCCGAGCGTCAGGAAGAGCGGCTCCTCGAACTGCAGCTCGAAGTCCGCCTCCTTGCGGGGGTCGCCCGCGAGCGCGTGCGCCATCCGGATCACCTCGAGGGACTTCTCGCGGAGCGCATGCGCCTTCTCCGTGTTGAGCGCGAGGATCTGGTAGGCCGTCTCCGCCTCGGGCAGGACGAGCGCGGTGATCACCGTCGCGCCGATCGCCCGCATCGCGTTCAGTCGATGGTTGCCGTTCGGAGTCCAGAACCCGCCGGTCGGGGCGCGCACGGCGATCACCGGGTCGAGAAACCGGTCCAGCGTGCGAAGGGCCTTCTCGAGCCGCTTCACGTGGGCGTCGGAGACGTCGCGCTGGTACGGCGTGGGCTCCACCTGGTCGATCGGGAGCGCGCAGAAGAGCACGGCGTGCCCGCCCAGGGGATCGCGGTAGGACGCCAGCACGCGGCCGCCCGCGGCCTCGACGGCCTCCGCGGTCTCGCGGGCCTCCTTCGCGGGGGCGGCGGCCACCTCGGCGACCGGGATCCCCTTGGCGGGCGGCGCCTTCCTGCGTCGCGGCTTGCTCGTCGCCGACGTCTTCGGTTTCGCGGCCACGCGGACCTCCGGGCTCCCAAGGCTATCCGGGTCGTCGGCCGTCGACCACCGTGCCCACGGACTTCGCCCCGGGCGTCGTCAGCCGATCTGGATGCAGCGACGGGAGATGGAGCCGCCTTCCCAGCCGGTGATCGGGAAGGTCGTCGCGCCGCCCGTGTGGATGCCGGCCGCGGCGGAGACGATCAGCGGCACGAAGTGGTCCTTCGTCGGGTGGGAGCGGCTGGGCGACGGGGAGCGGCGGAGGTAGTCGACGAGGGCGTCGAGGTCGCCGCGCGTGACGACGTCGGCCGTCCACGCGTCGAAGTCGGACGCCCATGCCGGGGTTCCCCGCGCGGGGTCGGAGAGCGAACGCAGGTTGTGCGTGACGTTCCCGCTCCCCAGCAGGAGCACGCCCTCGTCGCGGAGCGGCGCGAGCGCCTGGCCGACCTTCGCCAGAGGCGCGGCGTCGTGCGTGGGGATCGACACCGTCAGGACGGGCACGTCCGCGCGCGGGTACATCCACTTGAGCGGCACCCACGCGCCGTGGTCGAGGCCTCGATCCTCCATGCGCTCGACGGAGCCGAGCGGGCGCAGCAGCCCCTCGACGCGGTCGGCGAGCGCCGGAGCGCCCGGCGTCGCGTACCGGATCGCGTAGAGCGGGTCGTCGAAGCCGTAGAAGTCGTAGACGAGGGGCTGGGTCGTCGTCGCCCCGATCGTGATCGGGCGGAGCTCGAAGTGGGCCGAGAAGACGAGCACGGCCTGCGGGCGCGGCATCGCGTCGGCCCACGCCGTCCAGAGGCTGCCGTAGGGCGCGTGGAGCGCGGTCTCGGGCGAGCCGTGGCCGACGAACGCCGTCGGCATGCGGCGGCGCGCGGGCTCCGTGGGGATGGCGGGCGCGATGCCCGTCGCCGGGCGGGACAGGCCCCCGTGGCACGCGGCGAGCGTCGCCGCGCCGACGACGGCGGATCCGAGCACGGCGCGTCGCGACAGCGGGATCTCGTCCATGAGGCCTCCGAAGAGGGCGTCACTTTGCCATCGAGGGAAGGCTACCGGGGCTCCACCACCAGCGCCTCCCCGGCGGGGTCCCACCGGGCCCGGGAGCCTTCGCGCGCGCAGAGCGCCTCCATGCGGGCGACGGCCGCGGTCCGGTCGTCGCCGGTCGCACGGCGCACCCGCTCGTCGCGCACGACGAGAGGGTGGAGGCGCAGGCGGGCGATGCGCCCGTCCTCGACCTCCACGCGGGCGACGAAGGCGAGGTCGTTGCGCTCCCCCTCGACCGGCTCGTACGTGTGGACCGCATCGCCGGTGGCGTAGAGCACGGGTCCGCGCCGCCGCCACCCCACGCCCCGGCTGACGTGCGCCGAGTGCCCGTGGACGGCGTGCGCGCCCGCCGCGAGCAGCGCGCGCCCGAACCGGCGGTGGCGTCGTCGCGGCTCCTCGCCGTAGTTCCCGCCCCAGTGGGCCGACACGATCACGAGGTCCGCCCGGTCCCTCGCCTCGCGCACGGCATCGAGGACGCGCCGGCCGCGCGGGTCGCTGCGCACGGCGCGTGCGTACGCCGTGCCGGGGCGGCCGGGACCCGCCGCGGCCTCCGGTTCGTTGTCCGTGAAGGCCACGACGGCGACGCGCGCGCCGGCCCGCTCGAGGACGAGGGGCGCGTAGGCCCGCGCCTCGTCGGGTCCCGCGCCGACGTGCGCGATCCCCGCCGCGTCGAGGAGGCGCATCGTCTCGAGGAGCGCGTCCGGTCCGAAGTCGTGCGCGTGGTTGTTCGCGAGCGAGACGGCGTCGATGCCGGCGCCGCAGAGCGTCGCGACGTGGTCGGGCGAAGCGCGGAAGTGGAACGGCTTCACGCCGTCCCGCCACGCCGCTCCCTGCCCCGCGAGGACGCACTCGAGGTTGGCGAGCCGCAGGTCGGCGGTGCGAAGGAGCGCGAGCGTGTCCCCCCAGACCTCCTCGGGCGGCGCGACCCGGCCGTCGAGGCGGGCGCGGCGGCCCAGGACGACGTCGCCGAGGAGCGCGACCGAGAACGGCGGGGCCGTGCCCGCGTCGCTCTCGCGGGCGCGGCGGAGGGAACGCCAGGGCGGCATGCGCAGAGCCTCGCACGACCGTGGAGCCAAGCGAAGGGGGCGACCGTCGCGCGCGTAGGATGCGTCAGGGAGGGAGCGCCGATGAGCACCGCTGTCCCGGGGCACCCCAACCTCCACGTCGTGGGCCACCCGCTCGTGCGGACGAAGATGACGCGGCTGCGCGACCGCGCCACGAGCAACGCCGATTTCCGCCGGACGGTGCGGGAGCTCGCGTCGCTGCTGGCCTACGAGGCAACGCGGCGTCTCGCCTTGACCGACGTCGTCGTCGAGACGCCCTACGAGACCGGCACGGGCGCCCTGCTCGCGGGGCCCGTCACGGTCGTGCCCATCCTGCGCGCCGGGCTCGGCCTGTGCGACGGCGTGCTCGACGTCCTCCCCGAGGCGCGCGTCGGCCACATCGGCGTGTACCGCGACGAGACGTCCTTCGAGCCCGTGCAGTACTACGTGAAGCTGCCGCCGGGGCTCGAGGCGGGCACCGTGCTCCTCGTCGACCCCATGGTCGCGACGGGCGGGTCCGCGGCCCACGCGGCGAGCCTGCTCGAGCAGCGTGGCTGCCGCGCGATCGCGATGATCGCGCTCGTCTGCGCTCCCGAGGGGGTGCGCCGCATGGCGGAACGTCACCCCGCGGTGCCGATCGTGACGGCCGCGCTCGACCGCGAGCTGGATGCGCAGGGCCGCATCCGCCCCGGGCTCGGCGACGCGGGCGACCGGCTCTTCGGCACCGAGGGCGCGTGACCTGCGGCGAACGCGAACGGCTCAGGGCGAGCGGGAGCCCAGTTGCTCGAGGAACCACGCGGCCGCGAGGGCGGCGACCCGGTCGAGCGCGCCGGGTTCCTCGAAGAGATGCGTCGCGCCCGGGACGACGTCCACGCGGTGGGGGCCGCGGAGATGGGAGGCCGCTTCGCGGTTCATCGCGAGGACGGCCTCGTCGCGGCCTCCCACGACGAGCAGCGTGGGCGCCTGCACGTGGT
>DATLLK010000550.1:0-4759 GCA_035537895.1 Planctomycetota bacterium | reverse complement strand
GTCCCGTGGCGCTGAAGCTCGACGGCGCGAAGTTCCTCCACAAGAGCGACGTCGGCGGCGTCGTGCTCGACCTGCGCACGCCCGAGGCGGCCCGCGAGGCGGCCGAGCGCCTCACGGGCGTCGCGCGGCGCGCCTCCCCCGACGCGCCGTGGCGCTTCCTCGTCCAGAGGATGGCGGCGCGCGGGACGGAGCTCGTCATGGGGGTGCGCGCGGACCCGGTCTTCGGGCCGCTGATCGTCGTCGGCCTGGGCGGCATCTACGTCGAGATCCTGAAGGACGTGCGCTTCGGTCTCGTGCCGCTGACCCCCGTCCTCGCGCGGCGGATGGTGTCGCGCCTGCGGGGCTTCCCCCTCCTGAAGGGGGCCCGTGGCGGCGCGCCGGTGGACCTCCAGGCCGTCGAGGAGACGCTCCTGCGGCTTTCGATGCTCGTCGAGCAGGAGCCGTCGGTCGCCGAGATCGAGATGAACCCGGTCATGGCCCGCGCCGACGGGGTCGAGGCGGTCGACTGCCGCCTCCGCGTCGCGCCAGCGTAAAGCCACGTTTCGGTGGTCCTGCTGTCCGTCCTCCTGTCTGCGAGAACCCTCCGGAACGGGGCGGCACGCTGGATGGGGTGCGGAGGGCCCATGACGACGACGACGCGTACTTTCCTGGTACGCGAGGAGGAGGAAGGGACCCGAGCGCCCCCAGCCAGCGCGCCGCAGGGCCGCGCTCGCACATTAGGTGGGGCAAGAGCCCCCCCACTCGTACGCTCCCACGGGGGGCGCAGGATGCGCGTGCCCGGCGAGGTGAAGCACCCGATGAACGTCACCGAACTCCCGACCCCGGGGTACGAGCGCGTGGTCCGCGCGGAGGACCCCGCGTCGGGGTTGAAGGCGATCATCGCGGTCCACAGCACCCGGCTCGGGCCCGCCCTCGGCGGCTGTCGGATGTGGCCCTACCGCGGGTGGGACGACGCGACGTTCGACGTGCTGCGGCTCTCGCGCGGGATGACCTACAAGTCGGCGGTCGCCGACACGGGGCTCGGGGGCGGCAAGGCCGTGATCCTCGGCAACCCCAAGACGGACAAGTCCGAGACGCTCTTCCGCGCGATGGGCCGGTTCGTGGAGACGCTCGGCGGCGCCTACGTCACGGCGGAGGACGTCGGCACGACGGTCGACGACATGGTCGCGATGCGAAAGGAGACCCGCTGGGTGACGGGCCTTCCGCGCTCGACGGGATCGTCGGGCGACCCCTCGCCGTGGACGGCGCTCGGGTGCTTCGTCGGCATCCGCGCCTGCCTCGAGGAGGCGTTCGGCACGTCGGACCTGACCGACCGCACCGTGGCGCTCCAGGGGCTCGGGCACGTCGCGATGCCGCTCGCCGAGCTGCTGCGGCGCGCGCGCGCGCGCCTCGTCGTGACCGACATCGCGCCCGAGCGCGTGCGCGAGGCGGTCACGCGCTTCCAGGCGACGGCCGTGCACCCCGACGCGATCTACGACGTCCCCTGCGACGTCTTCTCGCCCTGCGCGCTCGGGGCCGTGGTGAACGACGGCACGCTGCCGCGGCTGAAGACGAAGATCGTCGCGGGCGCCGCGAACAACCAGCTCCTGCGCGAGGAGCACGGCGATCGGCTGCGCGAGATGGGCGTGCTCTACGCGCCCGACTACGTGATCAACGCAGGCGGCATCATCAACGTGTCGATCGAGCTCGAGGCGGGCGGCTACGACGAGGAGCGCTCCCGCAAGAAGGTCGAGAACATCCACGCGGCCTTGAAGGCCGTCTTCCACCTGGCGCGCGAGCGCGGCATCAGCACGGGCCGGGCGGCGAACCTGCTCGCCGAGGAACGCCTCGCTCGCGGCCGCGCGTAGCGAAGGCGCGGGGCGGGCGGAGTAGACTTTCCCGTCGCGCAAAGGGCGCGCGGGAGAGCGCGTGGACGGGACCCCGCCGAGGACCGAGGAGACGCAACGCCCCGGGGAGCCCGACGGGACCCCCCCGCGGCGCCCGCTGCGGGCGGCGATGTGGCCGGTGTGGACGGCCGTCGTCCTCTGCCTGCTGGCGAGCGGCCTCGTGTGGCGGAAGGCCGTCGACGCCAACGCCCGGCTCGCCGCGCAGGCGCGGGACGCACGCCGGCGCGCCGTGCGCGACTGGGCGCAGAAGCGCCTCGACCTCGTGCGGTGGTCCCTCGTGGCGGCCCGCGGCCTCCTCGAATCGAGCACGACGGTCGAGCCGCACGAGTGGCGGACCTTCTGCGACTCGGTCTTGAAGGGGCAGCAGATGGAGTGGGTCACGGGCCTCCACTGGATCGAGTCGTTCGACCGGACCGCCGCCGCGCACCTGGGCGCGGCGCAGCGGGTGGCGCGCGCGACCGGCGGCGCCCCGGTGAAGGAGTTTCGCGTGTGGCCCGAGCGCGAGGACGCGGGCCCCGAGGCACGGATCCTGCTCTACACGGAACCCGAGGCGCCCGCCGGGGCGGCGCTCGGGTTCGACGCGACGACAGATCGGGGTATCGCGCAGGCACTCTCGGACGCGGCGGAGGGCGACGTCGCGCTGACCGGAGCGATGCGGATGCCCTGGGAGGAGGGCCGGAGCGCGACCTCCGTCCTCGTCGTGCTGCACGTGCCCGTGCGCGGGCGATCGAACCCGAAGGAGACCGGGACGCCCGAGGGCTGGGTCGCCGCGACCGTGAGCCTCGACCTGCTCTTCGCGCCCGCGGGCACCGAGGCGCGCCCGAGCCCGGAGGTCGCGATCCGCGTGCTCGAAGTGGACCCCCCGGCGCGGGACGCCGGTCGAGCGCCCGCCGCCGTCGTCGTGCCGTGGCCCACCGCCCGCTACGACGAGGCGTCGGCCGTCGACCCGGCGCGGGAGTCGCTGCATTTCGGGGGACGCACCTGGGAGATCGAGTTCCGTCCGCCGGCGGGCGACGATCCGGCCGAGGGACGCGGGCAGCCCGGACTGGTCCTCGCGCTGGGGCTCGCCCTGACGGCGCTGGTCGCGGCGATGCTGTCGAGCCTCGCGCGCACGTGGCGCAACGCGGAGCGCCTCGCCCAGCGCATGACGGCCGCGCTGCAGGCCTCCGAGATCGCGCTCCGGACGACCTTCGAGGCGGTGCCCGACGGGCTCGTCGTGACGGACGAGTACGGCGCGGTCACCGCGTTCAACCCGGCGGCCGAGCGCCTCTTCGACTGGCCACGCGCCGAGATCGTGGGCCGCGACGTCCGCGCGCTCTTCGCCGACGGCTCCAAGAAGGTGGGCGAGTCGATCTTCGGGTTCCGCCGGACGCCGCTCACCGAGGGGCCGCCCGCCGGGATCACCGCCCGTCGCCGCGACGGGACCTCGTTCGCGGCCGAGGTCCACGCGCGCGACGCGGGGGTCGGCGGCCGGCGCCAGGTGACGGCGCTGTTCCGCGACGTCACGGAGCGCCAGCGCGCCGAGGAGGAGCGTCGCCGCCAGCAGTCCGTCGTCGAGAGCCAGCGGTCCGTCAGCGAGGCGCAGGCGGTCCGGCTCGCCGCGCAGGCGCACGAGCTCGAGATCGCGCGCGACGAGGCCGACGCGTCGGCCCGCGCGAAGAGCGAGTTCCTCGCCGCGGTGTCGCACGAGATCCGCACCCCGCTCAACGCGATCCTCGGCATGGCGCACCTCCTGCTCGCCGTCGAGGCCCGACTCGAGCAGGAGGAGTTCGCGCGCACGATCCGCACGAGCGCGGGCTCGCTGCTCGCGATCCTGAACGACATCCTCGACGTGTCGAAGATCGAGGCGGGCCGCGTCCTCCTCGAGAGCGCGCCGTTCGACCTGCGGGCGGCGTGCCACGACGTGCTCGACCTGATCGCGCCCGAGGCCGCGCTGAAGGGGCTCGAGCTCGTGCAGCGCTTCGCGCCCGGGACGCCGCGGCACGTCGTGGGCGACGCGGGGCGCTTCCGCCAGGTGCTCCTCAACCTCGTGCACAACGCCGTGAAGTTCACCGAGCGCGGGCACGTCCTCGTGGACGTGCGCGCGCTCGAGACGAGTCCCGGCGACACCCTCCTCGAGGTGCGCGTCGAGGACACGGGCATCGGCATCCCGCCCGACAAGGTCGCGGGCCTCTTCCGCCGGTTCGCGCAGGCCGACTCCTCGACGACCCGCCGGTACGGCGGCACGGGCCTCGGGCTTCTGATCTGCCGGCTGCTCGTCGAGCGCATGGGCGGCACGGTGTCACTCGATGCCCGGGAGGGCGGCGGGTCGACGTTCCGCTTCACCGTGCGGCTGCCGAATGCGCCGGGAGCGCCGCCCGAGCCCGGGCCCGATCCCGCGCTCGCGGGTCGGCGCCTGCTGCTCGCCGCCGACGCGGAGCTCGTCCGACGCGTGACGCGGGAGGAGGCGGAGGCGCTCGGCCTCGTCGTGGAGGAGGCGGACGGCCCCGTGGCCGCCCTCGCCGCGCTCGAGGCGGCCGCCGGGGCGGGAACGCCGATCGGCGCCGTCTTCCTGATCGCCGACGCGGAGGACGGGCAGGCCGCCGACCTCGTCGCCCGCGTGCGCGCGAACCCGGCGATCGCGCACACGCCGATCGCGCTCGTCGTGGACGCGCCGCACCCGGGCGGCACGCGCGCGGCCGAGGACGCAGGCTTCGACGCCTACCTCGTGCGCCCCGTGCGCCACCAGGACTTCCACGACGCGGCGCGGGCGCTCCTCCTGCGCGAGACGGGCGCGCGGGCCCCGATCGTCACGCGCCAGACGCTCGCCGGCGCCCGCCGCTCCGCGCCCGGCTCCGGCGCGCTGACCGCCGAGGACGCCGCGGCGCGCATGC
>DATLLK010000549.1:0-3061 GCA_035537895.1 Planctomycetota bacterium | reverse complement strand
CCGGCGGCGCCGATCGTGTGCCCGAGCATCGACTTGTTCGAGGAGACCGGGACGGCGCGTGCCCGCTCCTCGCCGAGCGCCCGCTTGATCGCGAGCGTCTCCGACGGGTCGTTCGTCGGCGTCGAGGTGCCGTGGGCGTTCACGTACTCGACGTCGGCCGGCGAGACCCCGGCGTCGGCCATCGCGCGCTGCATCGCGAGCACGGCGCCCGCGCCCTCGGGGTGGACGTCCGTGATGCGGAACCCGTCGGCGCTGTCGCCGTAGCCCAGGACCTCGCCGAGCGGCGTGGCGCCCCGCGCCTGTGCCGAGGCGAGCGTCTCGAGCACGACGGCGCCCGCGCCCTCCGACATGACGAAGCCGGTGCGACGGCGGTCGAAGGGACGCGAGGCCTTCTCGGGCGACGGGTAGCGCTTGGCGAGCGCGCCGAGGAGGGTGAAGCCCATCACGCCCGCGTAGGTGAGGTGCGCCTCGACGCCGCCCGCGACGACGGCGTCGGCGCGGCCCTCCCGGAGCCAGCGGGTCGCCTCGCCGATCGCCTGCGCGCTGGCGGCACACGCCGAGACGATCGCCATCACGAGGCCGCGGGCCTTCAGGTCGCCCGCGGCGACGGCCGGCGCGCGGTCGCAGCGGCGCCAGTGGACCATGTCCCAGGCGTAGTCCCGCTCGCGCGTGAGCGCCGCCGTGTCCACCACGCCGTCGCTTCCGATGTGACGCACCGTGCGCTCGATGTCGGCGACGGCGGGGCTGCCGGCATGCCCGCCCGCGACGACGGCCACGCGACGGCGGTCCTTCACCTCGTCGAGCCGCGCCTGCGCCGAGGCCTCCCGCGCCGCCGTCACGAGGAGGCGGTGGGGGCGTGTCGCCTGGTGCGGGTCCGGGTCGGTCGCCGTGATCCAGGCGTCGTCGACCTCTCCGCCGATGCGGTAGGGGAGGCCGCGCGTGTCCCACCGGGCGATCTCGCGGACGCCGCTGCGCCCCTCGGCGCACGCGGCCCACGTGGCCTCGACGCTGCCGCCGAGCGGCGACACCATCCCCCAGCCCGTCACGACGACGCGTCGTTCCGGGGGGAGGTCGCTAGGCCGCAAACAGACCCTTCTCCCGAGCGACGCGCTGCAGCCAGTCCTTGAGGATTGCGTCGCCGTCCGGGTAGGCGGCGTCCTTGCCGCAGCCGCCGCACTTGACCTTCGCGCCGTCGGGCGTCGTCCAGGCCGCCTTGCCGCAGTGCGTGCAGGTCGAGGGCAGCCGCGCGAGCGCCTCGCGGACGCCCTGTGCGAGCGTCCCGGGGGTGACGAGCTTCGGGACCTCGTCCCCGTACATCCCCGCCTGGAGCGACGGGTGGTCGCCGAGCCGCGACCGGAGCACCTCGACCGCGTCCTTCGTGAGCGTCCCGTTGGGGTCGATCGCCTTCCCCTCCCCGAACGTCTCCTCGATGTGGTCGAGGACCGTCGTGTGGGCGAGGCGGACGCCGAACGCCTGCTCGAGCCGGAACGTCATGTCGAGGAAGTCGAGCGACGTGCCGCCCAGGTCCTCCACGATCGAGGCGTCCATGCGGATGGCGGACGCGTCCTTGCGGAGCGACTTCGCGAGGGCCTTCTGGGTCTCCTCGACGATCCGGGCTTCGGGGACGAGCGTTTGGGACATGGCGATCCTGCAGTGGGCGTGCCGACCGAGGGGCGGAGTCTACCCTTGCTCCGACCCCCTCACAGAAAGCCCCCGGCCGCCGGCCCCGACCCAACATGTGGGCCGGAATCACGGTCGATTCAGGGGGAGCGCAGGAGCCGGTTCGAGAGGCCGCGGTCCACCACGAGGGTCTGGCCGCGGATCGCGCGCGAGGCGGGATGCGTCAGGAAGGTGACCGCGTCGGCCACCTCCTCCGGCGTCACGAAGAGGTCGTCGGGGAGCGCGGCGATGCCCGGCCAGACCTGACGAAGCGTCAGGAACGCGTCGGTCTTGACGAGCCCCGCGCAGACCGCGTTCACGTGGACGCCCTTGCCGCCCCACTCCTCGGACCACTGGCGGACCCAGGCCTCCATGGCCGCCTTCATGGGCCCGAGCGGGTACTCGGGGTTCATGTAGCGGGAGCCCAGGCTCGACACGAACACGATGTGCCCGCCCTGCGCCGCGAGCAGGGGCAGGGCCTTCTGGGCGCAGAACACGTTCCCGAGGATGTTGACGTCGAGCAGCTGGCGCAGGTCGCGCTCGAGCAGGCGCTCGGACGCCTTGAAGGGCGCGCGAGCGGCGTTCAGGACGAGGACGTCGAGGCGGCCGAAGGTCTCGCCGACCTTCGCCATCAGGCCTTCGACCTCGGTCCGCACCGAGACGTCGGCCGTGAACGCCTCGGCGCGCCGGCCCCGGCTCTTCGCGTGCGCGACGAGCTCGGCGGCGCCCTCCGCCGAGGCGCCCGCCCCCTGGCGGCCGTGGACCGCAATGTCCGCTCCCGCGTCGAGCAGCGCCCGTGCGATCGCGTTCCCGATGCCTCGGCTGCTGCCCGTGACGAGCGCGACGCGACCCGCGAGGTGGTCCATGAGGCGGCCTCCGCGACGCCGCGCGTGCCGGCGCCTAGGGCAGCCTACGCGAGCGCCCCCTAGGGATGGCGGAAGTCCTGCACCCACCACGTCCCGCTGGCGGTCTGGTGCACGCCCACGCCGAGCTCGGTGACGAGCGGGGACAGGATGTTCGCCTTGTGGTCTTCCGAGGCCATCCACAGCGCCATCACCGCGGCCGGGGTCGAGAGGCCCTCCGCGATGTTCTCGGCGACGACGGTGAAGGCGATCCCGCGGTCGGCGAGGCGATCGGCCGGCGAGTCCCCGTCCGGGTTCTCGTGGTCGAAGAAGTTGCGCTCGTCCATGTCGAGGGCGTGGTCGTACGCGACGTCCGCCATCTCGTCGTGCCAGACGAGCGGCGGGAGCTGCTCCGCGATGCGCGCCGCGTTGACGAGGGTGAAGACCTCGGAGGCGAGCGTGAACTCCCCGTTCGCCACCTCGTCGCCGTTGTCGCCGCCGCCGCCTCCACCGCCGCCACCGCCCCCTCCGTCCTCGATCGCGTCGACGATGGCCTGGGC
>DATLLK010000548.1:0-2662 GCA_035537895.1 Planctomycetota bacterium | reverse complement strand
GGTCGAGAGCGGACCCGTCCGCTGGCCCGGCGCCCCGCCCGGCTGGGCGGTCGTCCTGCTCCTCGTCGCGGTCGCGATCGGCGTGCGCTGGATCTACCGCCGCGAGCGGCAGAAGGTCTCGCGCCCCTGGCGGGTGCTGCTCGGCGGCCTGCGGATCCTCGCGATCGCGATCGTGGCGGCGACGCTCTTCCGTCCCGTTCGCGACGAGATCCGCAAGTCCGAGGAGAAGAGCCACCTCGTCGTGCTGCTCGACACCTCGACGAGCATGGTGACGCGCGACCGCTACCAGCCCGAGGACGAGGTGCGCCTGCTCGCCGCCGCGTGGCCCGAGGGCGGCGACGAGACGCGGCCCGCGGCCCTCGACCTGTCGCGCGCCGACATCGTCTCGCGCACGCTGGCGGGCGCGCGCGAGCCCGTGCTCCGCGCGCTCGCCGAGCGCTTCGTCGTCCACGTGTTCGCCTTCGACGAGGACACCCGGTCGATCGGCGGGACGGAGGAGAAGCCGTCGCACGGCGGCGAGCCCGCCGAGGGCGAGGCGCCCCCGCCCGCGGACCCCGTGGCCGCGCTCGGCAAGGCGATCCGGGAGGCGAAGGCCACCGGGACGCGCACCGACATCGGGGCCGCGCTGCGCGGCGTCGCGCGCGAGTTCCTCCAGCGCGACGACCGTCGGCTCGCGGGCGTCCTCCTCTTCTCCGACGGCCGCGACAACGCGCAGGGCGAGAACCCGGTCGCCGCGCTCGCGGGGCTCGGCCGCGGGGCCGAGGACCTGCGGGTCCAGGCGGTCGCGCTGGGCGACCCGCGCCTCGCGAAGAACCTCCGCGTCGACCGCGTGCTGGCGAAGGACGTCGTGCTGGTCCAGGACGACGTGACCTTCGCCGCACAGCTGGGCCACACGGGCTTCGACGGCGCCACGGGCGTGGTCGTGCGCCTCGAGATCGACCAGGTCGCCGGCCCCGACGGCAAGCCCTTCGACCGGCCGCGCCGCCACGACCCGCCCCGCGAGGACGCGGACCGCGCGACGGCGACCGTGGCGCTGCTCCCGGCGCCCCGGCCCACGCCGGTCTCGCTGCGCGCTCCCTTCCGCGAGGCGGGCACCTACGACGTCCGGGTCCGCGCCGTGCTGCCGCCCGCGCTCGCGCGCGAGGACGCGATCGTCGAGGACGACGTGAAGGTGCACCGCCTGCGCGTCGTGGACCAGACCATCCGCGTGCTGCTCGTCGACTCCGAGATGCGCTACGAGACGCACTTCCTGAAGAACGTGCTCGTGCGCGAGAGCCGCCACCCGGGCGACCCCCGCCGGGTGGACGCCCAGGTGTGGGTGCAGTCGTTCGACCGCGACGTGCGCCAGCCGCACGGCCGGGCGGTCCCGACGCTCCGGGCGTTCCCCTCGACGCGGCAGGAGCTCTTCGCCTACGACGTGATCGTGATCGGCGACGTGAACTGGCGCACGCTGGCGGACACGGAGGAGCGGTCCGCCCAGGTCCTGCGCCTGCTGAAGGACTTCGTCGCCGAGGGCGGCGGCGTCGCCTTCGTCGCGGGCGAGAACGCGAACCCCACCGCGTTCGCCGACACGCCGCTGCAGGACCTGCTCCCCGTCATCGCCCGCCCGAGCGACCGCGCGAACCAGCCGCCGAGCACCACGCCGTTCCGCCTGACGCCGACGGAGGCGGGCCGCGAGCACCCCATCCTGTCCGTGATGCAGGACCGGCCGGAGAGGGTCGAGCAGATCTGGCGCGAGCGGGAGGGCTGGGACTGGTACTGGCTCTACCGCGCCCGCGGGGGCCTGAAGCCCGGCGCGTTCGCGCTCGCGCGCGTGTTCGGGACGTCGACGCCGGACTTCCAGGACGAGCGCGGGGAGCCGCTCGTCGTCTTCGCGGCCATGGGCTACGGCAAGGGCCGCGTGTTCTTCAGCGCGATCGACCAGATCTCCCGCATCCGCCGCAACGTCGCCGACACCTACTACGGCCCGTTCTGGGACGAGGCGATCCGCTGGCTCGCGACGCAGCGCCTGCTCGGCGGCAACAAGCGCTACAAGATCGAGACCGACAAGGAGTCCTACTTCGTCGGCGAGACGGCCGTCGTGAAGGTCTCGGCCCTCGACGCGGACTACCAGCCGCTCCGGGACTCCGTCCTGCGCGGGCTGCAGGTCGAGGACCCCGAGGGGCGACCGCTGCTGACCGACGCCGACGCCGCGCGGCCCGACCCGGAGTCGGGGCCCGGCGTCTACCGGACGGCCGTGCGCCTCGGCTCGTCGGGCACCTACCGGGTGTACGTGGACCCGCCGCAGCGCGACGGCGGCGCGCGCGCCGAGAAGCGCATCGAGGCGCGGTTCGCGACGACCGAGGACCAGGACAAGGTCCCCGACCACGAGACGCTCCGCGCGGTCGTCAAGGCGACGAACCCGGCCGGCGCCCCCGTCCGCGTCTGGGCGCCGTGGCAGCTCGATGAGCTCGCCGCGTCGATCCCGGCCCGGACGACCGAGCGCATCCTCGCCCGCGACGAGGTGGAGCTCTGGGACGGACCCTGGGCCCTGCTGCTCGCGACGGCGGTGCTCGCGCTCGAGTGGATCCTCCGCAAGCGCTTCCAGATGATCTAGACCGCAGGGCCCGGAGGGGCTCTCCGAGGGGTCCAGGATGCGAAGGGACCCCGAGGGCGGCTCGAC
>DATLLK010000547.1:0-2410 GCA_035537895.1 Planctomycetota bacterium | reverse complement strand
AATCCCGCCCCCGTGGAACGACGCGTCGGCCCCTTCCGATTGCAGGAGAAGCTCGGCGAGGGCGGCATGGGCATCGTCTTCGCGGCCGAGGACGAGCGGTTGGGCCGCCGGGTCGCGGTGAAGATGCTGCACCCGCACACGGAGGGCGAGGAGGGGCGTCGGCGGCTGTGGCGCGAGGCGCGCGCGGCGGCCGCGATCAACCACCCGAACGTCTGTCAGGTCCTCGACGTGGGCGAGGAGGCGGGGTCCCTCTGGATCGCGATGGAGCTGCTCGAGGGGGAGCCGCTCTCCACGCGTCTCTCCCGCGGCCCGATGCCCGTGGTCGAGGCCGTCACCGCGGCGCTCGGGATCCTCGCCGCGCTCGACGCGATGCACCGGCGGGGCGTCGTGCACCGCGACTTGAAGCCGTCCAACGTCTTCCTCACTCCGCACGGCGTGAAGCTCCTCGACTTCGGGCTGGCCTGGTCCCCGGAGGCGGGCACCGCGGGGACGGAGCGACTGACCCAGGTGGGGGCGCTCGTCGGGACGCCCGGCTTCATGGCGCCCGAGCAGCTGACGGGAGACCCGGTGGGGCCCGCGGCGGACCTGTTCGCGTTCGGGGCCATCCTCTTCGAGATGCTGACGGCGAAGCCCGCGTTCGCCGGCGCCACGACGGTCGACGTCTGCCACGCGGTGCTCCACGGCCAGCCGCCCGCGCTGGTCGGAGGTCCCGGCATCGAGGCGCTCGACCTCGTGATCCAGCGGGTGCTCGCGAAGAGGCCCGAGGACCGGCCCGCGGTCGCCGCCTCGCTCGCCGACGACCTTCGTACCGCCACGGGGCGTTGCGCGGCCGGCGAGACGCCCGTCGTGCGCACGATGACGCGGCTCGTCGTGCTGCCCCTCCGGGTGCTGCGCCCCGATCCCGACGCGGAGTTCCTCTCGTTCGGGCTCGCGGACGCGCTCGTGTCGTCGCTCCAGCGCATCCCCTCCCTCGTGGTGCGGTCGAGCGAGGCGGCGGCCAAGTACGCGGGACCTCCGCCCGATCTCGAGGCCCTGGCCCGGCACGCGCAGGTCGATCTCGTGCTGCTCGGGACGCTCATGAAAGCCGGCGACCGGGTTCGCGTCAGCGCGCAGCTCGTCGAGGCCCCGGGCGGGGCGGTCGTGCGGAGCGAGACGGTCGAGGTCGAGGGCAACGACCTCTTCCGCCTCCAGGACGACCTCGGGCGCCGGGTCGCCGAGGCGATCGCCGAGCCCATCACCGCCCGCACGCGCACCAGCGGTCCGCGCGACGTCCCGGCGTCGCCGCACGCCTACGAGCTGTACCTGCGCGGGACGCAGCTGAGCGGGAACCGCACGCTGTGGCACGACGCGCTGGCCATGCTGCGCCGGTGCGTCGACGAGGACCCTCGCTTTGCGCCCGCCTGGGCGCGTCTCGGTCGCCAGCACCGCGTCGTCGCGAAGTACGGCCACGGCGCGCCGGAGGAGAACCTGCGCCTCGCCGAGGACGCGCTCACGAGGGCCCTCGAGCTCAATCCCGACCTCGGGCTCGCGCACCTGCAGTACGCCGCCTTCGAGATCGAGGAGAAGGCGCGTCCGCTCGAGGCGATGACGCGGCTGCTGCGCACGGCGCGCCGGCACCCGAACGACCCCGACCTCTTCGGCGGCCTCGTGCTCGCGTGCCGGTTCTGCGGGCTGCTCGACGCCTCGCTCGCCGCCGACCGGCGCGCACGGCGTCTCGACCCCGGCGTGCGGACCAGCGTCGCCTACACGTGGTGGGCGATGGGCGAGTACGAGCACGCGATGGAGACGGACGACCAGGAGTGGCGGTGGCTGCGCATGTACGCGCTCCCGATGCTCGGCCAGGAGGCCGAGGCCGTGCGGATCTGCGACGAAGCCCTCACCACGGGACTCGTGCCCACCGAGCGGGAGATGGTGCGGGCGCACCGGGCGTCGATCGTGAGGGACCGCGAGACGTGCGTCGCCGGCGCCCGGACGCTCGAGCGATCGGGCTTCCACGATCCCGAAGGCCTCTACTTCCAGGCGCGCGCGCTCGCCCGCGTGGGCGAGACCGAGGCCGCGAACGACACGCTCGACCGCGTCGTGCGCGGCGGTTTCTGGTGCGGCGACCTGCTCGCGTCGGACCCCTGGCTCGAGCCTGCGCGCGTCTCGGCGCGATTCGAGACGGTGCGCCGCCACGCCGACGAGCGCCGTCGGGCCGCCGCGCGCGCGTTCGCCGAAGAGGGCGGCGCGGACCTGCTCGGCGTGCGGCCGCAGTGAGGGTCGAGCAGACGTCGGGGCGGGGACGGCTGCTCCCGGTTTGCCGACGCGGGCACCTGCGACGGCACATGCTTTTCGGGTAAGCGGGCGAGGGTCCTGCGCGGCATTTTTGCCCGGGCCCGGTCGAATCCCGGGCAGTGGGACTTTCCCCGAC
>DATLLK010000546.1:0-2995 GCA_035537895.1 Planctomycetota bacterium | reverse complement strand
ACGTCGCGGACTCCGTCTTGAGCCGCGTGTCCTCGTCGGCGTTCACGGGGCCCCAGTCCTTGGGCCACGACCATGCGACCTCGGGAGACGGCACGGCGCGGGATCGGACCGACGTTCCGTCGGACGCGACGACCCACTCGTGCTCCCGCGGCTCCGACCCGCGCGTGCCGGCGGCCGGGAGCACGACGGGCCGTGACAGCGGCAGCCAGTGGACCTGACCCGACCGCACGGGCGCCCAGGCGTCGAGGATCCCGTCCCCGCGCGTGTCGGCGAGCAGCACGCGGATGCCCGACGCCGCGCCCGCGAGGACCTTCATCCCCGGCGGGAGCGGCGCGTCGGATGGCGCCACGTGGGGCGCGAGCCGCGGCCACGGCGGCTTGGCGGGCGCGAGCTTGACGGTCTCGGGCGGGACCTCGCCGGGGCCTCCCGGCGCGGGACTCGCCGTCCCGAGGAGGAGGAGCGTCGCGGCGATGAGGGTAGGGGAGCGGTTTCGCGCGGAGTGCACCCATCCGAGAATAGCCGGGAAGCGCACGCGAAGACGTGCCGCGCGATCACAGGTGGGGACTCGCGGGGCGGGGATCGTCGGTCACTCTCGGAAGGCGAGGGTCACCGTGGTCTCGGCGTCGGGGACGACATGGGTGTCGGCGGCGGCGAGCGCTGCGCCGTCGCGGACGAGCGCGAGCCGCCACGCGCCGTGAGGCAGGAGGATGCCGATCGACGCGCAGTCGTCGTCCTCGAGTCCCTCGACATCGACCTCCACGCGGTCGCGGAGCAGGCCCGCCGGGTCGCGGACCTCCACGCAGGTCACGGCCGGGGGCCGTGAGGAAGCGCCGGACGACGCTGTGCACACGACGTCCACGGTCACCTCCGTGCCGCGAACGAGCCGTACGGCCACGTCCTGCGACGCTCCTTCCTCGAGGTCGAGGAGGCACGGTCCGGCCGTGACCCAGGCCTCGTCCCGGAAGACCCGCGGCGCGATCCTCCAGGGACCCGGGGCGATGCCGATCGCGCGGAACGCCCCGTCGGTCCCGCGGCGCAGCACGCGCTCGTCGATGTCGCGATCGGTCACGAGCCGGAGCGTGACGTCCTGCGGGGCCAGGTCGGGAGGCAGCCGCACCTGCACGCCGACCGACGCCCCGCCCGCGAGAGGGACGTCCACGACGGTCTCGTCCGTCGTGAACGGCAGGTCGAGGTCCACGCGCGTCTCCCCGAGGTCCTCGCCCGCGAGCGTGTACGTGCGGGACCCCGGCGGCAGGTCCACGACCACTTCGCCGGCCCGCGCCGGCGCCCAGCGGCGCTTCTCCGGTCCGTCGCCGGCGGCGAGCCATGCGATGGACACCAAGCCCGCGACGGCGGGGCGCGCGCCGTCGCCGCGCAGCCGGAAGCGGACGGGTACGCGGGCCGCCGCCAGGGGCAGGCGTACTGCGATCGGACTCCCGTCGAGAGGCACCGGCGCCCACGTGCGCGCGGCGTCCCGCGCCTCCGTCCAGATCCAGGGCGCGGCCCGAGCCACGCGGTCCGCCCCGCCGACCTGCGCCGGCTCGACCCAGAGCGCGCGCACGAACAGGGGGCCTTCCTCCGCCGCGTCCGGGGCAGGAGCGTCGGGCAGCACGAACCGTCCGTGCTCGTCCGTGCAGCCGAGCACGAGCACGGGGCCCCACGCGGGCTCCTGGACCTCCTCGGTCGACTCGCCGGACACCGCGGCAGGGCCGAGGGCCTGGTCGCCGCGAGCCACACCGACGACCGCATGCGCGACGGGCAATCCGTCGGCATCGACGACTCGTCCCTCGATCGTGATCCCGCGCGCGAGAGAAAGGTGGATCACGGCGGGCGCCTCCGTGTCTCTCGGGACCGGCGCACCGGCGCTCACGTAGCCCGGCAGGCTCGCGGTGACGGAGCCCAGGCCGAGCGTCAACGTGCAGCCGAGGAACGGCTCCGGGACGTCCATGGCGAAGCCGCCCTCGGCGTCGCATCGCGCCAACCCCACGGCGGGATCGTGCTCGGGCGCGTCGACCCCGACGCGCCGCCTCCGCAGGGGACCGGATTCGTCATAGGAGACGCGTGCGCCGACCGCCGGGCTCCCGTCCGGCAGGCGGACGGTCCCCGAGACGCGCCGGACGGGATCGTGCGCGTCGAGGACGATGTCCGCCTCGATTCGCGCGGATCCGTCCGGGACGGCCACGTCCGCCTTCCCGTTGCGGTAGGGCCACTCGCCCGCCACGAGTCGAACGTGGGGGGCGGGGTGCATGTCGTCGGGCGGGTGGACGCGCGCCGCCCCAAGCCGGAAGCCGCCGTCCGTCCCGGCGCGAACGGCGTCCTCCTCGAGCGACCCGCCGCTGCGAACCTGCAGACCCGCCTGCGGCCGACCCTGCGGGTCGAGCACGCGCCCGGCCACCTCGACCATGGGCCTGAGCCGGAGCGTGACGGCGATCCACTCGGACCACGAGTCGTCGAGCGCCGCGCGCACCTCATCGCGACGCCCCTCGGACTCGGCCACGACCCACACTCCTTCGCTCGGGACGGCGACGGGGCCCAGCGTGAGTCGCCCCTCATCGTCCGTACGACCCTCGGCCAGCTGGGGGGCCGGGCCCGCTCGCGACGCCGCGACGCGGACACGCACGCCGATCGCGGGTTCGTCGTCCGGGTCGAAGACGACCACGCGGACCGGGATCGACACGAGCGGTTCGGACGCGACGGATCCCTCGCGTATCGCAGGACCCTCCGTGCCTTCGGGGGGACCTGCCACGCGCGCCGCCGCCGGTCGATCCGGGACCTCGAAACGCGTGGCGAGGTCCCTCGGGTACGCCGCGAGGAGGCCGGCGCGATCCACGCTCGACTCCTCGTTGCTCACGGCGCCCGGCGCCTCCGACGCCCCGTTCGGCGGGACGGCGGGGCCGCCGGGCAGCGTCCAGCCCGCGGCGACGACCAGCGCCGCCGCGAGAACGCCTGCCGGAACCTGGCGGAGGCAGATCGCCACGCCACGGGCATCGCAAGC
>DATLLK010000545.1:0-2105 GCA_035537895.1 Planctomycetota bacterium | reverse complement strand
GATGAGCCCCTTCGACGGGATGCACCCGTAGTTGAGGCAGATCCCCCCGATGCGGTCGCGCTCGACCACCGCCGTCTTCAACCCCAGCTGGCCGGCGCGGATCGCCGCGACGTAGCCGCCGGGGCCCGAGCCGATCACCACGAGGTCGTACCGCGTCGCCATCTCGCTCTCCTTCCGGGCGCTCCCGCTAGACGGGCTCGCCGCGCTGGTAGCGCCGCATCTGGTCGGCCAGGTGGGCCGGCATGCTCTCGTAGACGTCCGAGAAGAGCGTCTCGATCGCCGGCGGGGACCCCTTCTCGACGGCTTCGATCGTCTCGGTGATCTTCCGCCCGGCCTGCGCGAGGAACCCCTCCTCGCGGTCGGCGTCCCACTCCCCGCGCGCCGTGAGCCAGGCCCGGTGGCGCAGGAGGGGGTCCTTCTTCTCCCACGACGCGGCCTCGCGCTCGTCGCGGTACTTCGTGGGGTCGTCCGACGAGGAGTGCCCGCCGAGGCGGTAGGTGAGGCACTCGAGGAACGTGGGGCCCAGGCCCGCGCGCGCCCGGTCGACGGCCGACTTCGTCGCGACGTAGCACGCGAGCACGTCGTTCCCGTCCACCCGCACGCCGGGCATCCCGTACGCCTCGGCCTTGACGGCGATCGTCTCGGAGGCCGTCTGCTTCGACACCGGGACCGAGATCGCCCACTGGTTGTTCTGGCAGACGAACACGACCGGGGCCTTCCAGACGCCCGCGAAGTTGAGCCCCGCGTGGAAATCGTTCTCGCTCGTCGCCCCGTCGCCGAGGTACCCCCCGACGACGACCTTGTCGCCGCGGATCTGCGCGGCGCGCGCGGCGCCCGCCGCGTGCGTGACCTGGGTCGCGATGGGGGAGGAGAGCGACACGTAGTGGCGCGGGCCGTCCGAGTAGTGGCACGGCATCTGGCGGCCGTGGGTCGGGTCGATCCCGTTCCCGTAGCACTGCGCGACGTACTTCTCGAGCGGCATGCCGCGCCAGAGGGCGATCGCCCCCTCGCGCAGCGCGGGGAACACCCAGTCGTCCGCGTCGAACGCCGCGCCCGAGCCGAGCGTCGCGCCCTCCTGCCCCTTGGCGGTCCCGTAGAAGCCGATCCGGCCCTGCCGCTGCAGGTTCAGCATGCGCTGGTCGAGCGCGCGCTGGAACAGCATCGCCTCGAGGAAGCGCCGCGCGAGGCCCTCGGGGAGGTCGGGGACCTCCGCGACCTCGCGCCCGTCGGGGCCGACGAGGCCGAACAGGCCGCGGGGCCCGGCCTCGAAGGGGTCGGGCGCCCGCGGAGGCTTCTTCGCCGCCGCCTTGGCCACTAGATGCCCTCGAGGAGCAGGAGGTTGGGCGTCTCGAGGTAGCGGATCACCGTGTTCAGGAAGTGCGCGGCGGTCGCGCCGTCGACGATCCGGTGGTCGAGCGTGATCGACAGGTTCATCATCTTGCGCACGACGATCTGCCCGTCGCGCACGACCGCCCGGTCGGCGATCTTGTAGATGCCGAGGATCCCCACCTCCGGGTAGTTGAGGATGGGGGTCGCGAGGATGCCGCCGATCGAGCCGGCGCTCGTGATCGTGAACGTGCCGCCCTTGAGATCGGCGAGCGCGATCTTCTTCGAGCGCGCGGCCTCCGTGAGCCGCTGGAGCTCCGCGCCGATCTCGAGGATCGTCCGCCGGTCGCATCCCTTGACGACGGGGACCGTGAGGCCGTCCTCCGTGTCCGTCGCGATCCCGATGTTGAACTCCTTGCGGATCACGAACTCGCCCTTCGTGTCGTCCACGACGGCGTTGAGCGTCGGATACCGGCGGAAGGCCGCCACGAGCGCCTTGATGACGAAGGGGAGGTAGGTGAGCTTGACGCCCCGCTCCTCGGCGAGCTGCTTCGCCTGCTCGCGCAGGGCGACCAGCGCCGTCACGTCGCACTCGTCGGCGAACGTGAAGTGGGGCGAGTGCTGCTTCGAGCGCAGCATCTGCTCCGCGATCTTCCCGCGCAGCCCGCGCAGCGGGACGTGCTCGTCGCCCTCGGCGGTCGCGGGGGCCGTGACGGCGGCCTGCGCCGGCCTGGCCGCCTGCCGCGCTTCTGACACAAACGTGCCTGACACATTTGTGT
>DATLLK010000544.1:0-2250 GCA_035537895.1 Planctomycetota bacterium | reverse complement strand
GATGGGGGAGGACCCCGTCGCGATCTACGACGTCGGCGTGGCGGGACTCCACCGCCTGCTCGCGCGCCACGAGGAGATCCGCAAGGCGCGCGTGCTCGTCGTCGTCGCCGGGATGGAAGGGGCGCTCGCGAGCGTCGTCGGAGGCCTCGTGGACCGTCCCGTCGTCGCCGTGCCGACGAGCGCCGGCTACGGCATGCACTTGGGCGGCATCGCGACGCTGCTCGCGATGCTCAACTCGTGCGCGCCCAACGTCTCCGTCGTCAACGTCGACAACGGCTTCGGGGCGGGCTACGTCGCGTCGCTGACGAACCGCCTGGCGGTCGAGGGCCCGCCCGCGGCCTGACGCCGCGCGCGGTCAGGAGGCGCCGCGGATGCGCCGCAGACCGGTCTCCGCGCCTCGCACCACGTGCTGGCAGATCACGCCGCAGATCCGCTCCGGCGTCGCGTCCGTCGTGGCGTAGACCACGCGGTTGCCCTCCCGGCGTCGAAGGACGAAGCCGGCCGAGGCGAGCACGAAGAGGTGCTTCGACGTGTTCGCGTGGCTGGCGCCCGCGATCCGGGCCAGCTCGGTCACGCTGCGGGGGCCCTCGCAGAGCGCCTCGAGGAGGCGAAGCCGCACGGGCTCGCCGAGCGCACGGAATCGGCCCGCGACCGCGAGCAGCATGTCGTCCGACATCGGGTGCGTCGGGGCCGGGGCGGAACCGCGACGGGAGGCGGGCTTGCGGCGGGTCACGGCGGCGGTCGGTTCCCGGAAGGGCTCGTGACGGCCGGCAGATCGGCGCGCGCCGCCCACTCCTTCCACGATCCGTCGTACCACCGGACGTCCCGGTAGCCCAGCAGCCACCTCAGCGTGAACCAGGTCTGGCTCGCCTGGTGGCCGGTTCTGCACGTCACGATGACGGGCGCGTCGGGACGCAGTCCGAGCGCCGCGTAGCTCGCGCGCAGCTCGTCGAGCGGGCGCCACCAGACGCCGCCATCGACGACGACCGTGTCGTCGCGGTGGTCGCGGTGGAGCGACGCGGGGATGTGGCCGGCGCGCGCCTCGCCGCCGGTCGTCTCGCCGCGAAAGGCGTCGCCCGGCCGGACGTCGAGGATGGGCGGACCCTCTCCGCGGCTCGCGGCGACCACGCGCTCGAGCTCCGTCCGGAACGCGTCCGCTCCCGGGTGGACGGCGTAGGTGCGGGGCGTCGATCCCATGGAGGCTCCGGCGGCGAGGGGAAGGCCTTCCGCCTTCCACGCCGCGAGCCCGCCCTCCATCACCGCGGCTCGGCGGTGCCCGAGGGCGACGAGGGCGAGCACGGCGTGCGTCGGATCCTGCAGGCGCTCCCCCGCGTAGGCCACGACTTCGGTGCCCTCGTCGATGCCGAGTCGCCCGAACGCCTCGGCCAGGCGGGCGGGCGGCAGCAGCTCGTCGGCCACGTCGCCGCGTGTCTCGCGCGTGGCCGCGATCGGCAGATGGAGCGCCCCGGGCACGTGACCCTTCGCGAAGGCCGCCGGGTCCTCGCGCGTGTCGAGGACGACGACGTCCTTGCCGCGGCGCGCCACCCACGCGGCCGAGACGACCGTGGGCGACTCGAGCCGAGGCGGGTCGGTCGCCAGCCGCGCCGCGACGGGCGTCGGGGTCGCGATCCGGCGGCCGAGCAGCAGGCGCGTCGCCTCGGCCCAGCCCGCGCGCGCGTCGATCGCGGCGCGCTCCGTCGTCGGCCCGCGCAGCGAGGGCGGGGCGAGGACACCCGTGCGGAGTCCCTCGATCCCGTCCTCCAGCACGCGAACGTCGCGGCGTCCGGCGCGGGCCAGCTCGACCCACGCCTGGGCCGGGTGCGTCATGCCGTTGCTCACGAGGACGACCGTCGCTCCCGCGCGCGCGTCGAGCACGGCCTCGCCCTCCGGCCCCAGGAGCCGGGGTAGGGACAGGTTCACGCTGTCTTTCAGGTGGAAGGCCGCGAACTCCGCCGCGGGCCGCAGGTCCACGAGGAGCACCCCTCTAGGGTCGGCCCCGAGCCGAGCGACGAGGTCGGGCGCGGTCACGTGGTCCGCGCCGTCCTCGACGGCCCGGGCCCAGGCGGGCGCGGGTGCCGGCCGGTCCGACGGGACCGAGTCGCCCCGATCCGTCATGGCGAGGAGGAGCCCCAGGAGGACCGCCAGGACGCCGGCGGCGGGGACGAGCCGAGGGGCGCTCACGACGCGCCTCCCGCGGGTCCGGCCGCGACGGGCGCGAATCGCGCCTTCAGCTTCGCCCCGCCGACGAAC
>DATLLK010000543.1:0-5799 GCA_035537895.1 Planctomycetota bacterium | reverse complement strand
CTGCGGGGGGCGGGGGGCATCGGGATTCCGTCCCGGACGGGGCGCCCACCCTCCCTCGCGCCCGTGACCGGCCTCCCTGGACGGCGCGTCACTCGACGCCGCGTCCCTGCGAGGCTCTCATCGGTCCCGCGGCGTTTCGGCGCGCGCGGGCAGGCGGTGGCACCCTTCGCGCGACGACGCGGGGTTGCCAAGGCATCGACGGGCCTGAGTCCCGGGCCGCGGCCGCCACGGGGCGGTCGAGGCCTAGCCTTTCGAGATGAAAGCGAACGTGCCGGCCGGGCCAAAGAGCAGCGGGAGTGTACCCGCCGGGACGAGCCCGGGAAGTCAGGGCACCGGGGGCGTCCGTCAGGAAGGCATCGGCGGGAGCACGTTCGTGACGCCGTAGAGGTGGTAGACGGTCAGGGCCACGTAGGCCGCGAGCGCGAGGACCAGGCAGAGGCGCCCCAACCGCCAGGTCTTGTGAAGGACGAGGAAGGCCGCCCCGGCGATCGTCGCCGCGGTCTTGAGGATGACGAAAGCCCCGTCCCCGAGGTGCAGCGCCGCGCGCATGACCGGGTTGGCCTCGGTCCCGCCGTGGTTCAGCGCGTGGAGGGTGAACTTCGCGTCGAAGATGGACAGGGTGGTCATCGCGAGGAAGGCGGCGTACATCCAGAGGCCGTGCCGGTCGACGTAGACCCCCGTGGTCTCCCCGTCCCGCCGGCCCCCGCGGCGACGGCCGCGGAAGAGGAAGAACGAGAACATCGGCGTCGGCACCTGGCGTCGGTCGGCGGTCCGCCGCCGACCCGCGCCCTTGGCTTCGGGCGGTTCCTTGGCATCAGGCGTGACGACGCCGGCCCCCGCCGTGTCCGGCGTCGGCTCGGTTCCCTCGTCCCCGTGCTGGGTGTGGGCCGAGCCCGCCGGGTGCATGGGCCGCAGGATAGCCCCTGCACGCTCCGCCCGGCAATGCGAACCGCGGGCGTGCATACGGCTCTGTCGGAAATCTAGTCCCCGGTCGTGGAGGGGATTCGCCACCGCACGATCCCCCGCACCACGTCCACGTCGGCGCGAGCCTCGGGCGGCAGCCGGGACGCGAGCGCATCGAGCGACGCGAGGGCGTCCGATCCGGCCGCCGTGAGCACGGCCTCGAGGACCCGGCGACGTTCCGCGACGGGGGTGTCGGGACCGACGGGCTCGAGGAGGGCCGCCGCGACGTCCGGGCCGAGGTAGCGCCCCCGCCCGCGACGGACCGCGGGCAGGTAGGCCGATCGACGCGGCCCGCGCAGGCCTGCGGCGAGGGCCCGATCGCCGGCTGCGCCCAGGTCCGGGAGCATGCCGGCGAGCGCGGGGCCGGAGGGATCCGCCGGGTCGTCCGCCCACGCGCGGAGCCGCTGCGCGAACGCCTCGAGCCGCTCCGGGGTGAGCGCCGCCTGCGGACCGTGGGTGAGAGGCTGCCCCGATGCATGCAGGCCGTAGAGGAAGGCGATCTCCCGACGCAGGCGGAGCCGGCTCGGGGCCGACTCGGGCGCCTCGTGCCAGCGGTCGAGAACCTCCAGCGCACCGAGGCTCTTGGCCGAACGCGCGAGGAAGAGGGCGAGGTCGATCCCCATCGGGGTCCCCGAACGCAGGTGCCGCTCGAGGTACGCCGTGTCCTCCTTCCCGCGAACCGCCAGCGCCCCGTAGGCGGCCGCGAGCGGCGCCCGCCACTCCGGGCCCGAGGGCAGGCTCGCAAGGAAGCCGTGGAGCAGGGCCGTCGCCGGAGCGGACGGGTCGTCGGCGAGAGCCCGCAGTTGCGCCAAGGCGGAGGGCGGAGCCACCGGCTGGCCCCGCTTCAGCGCGTCGAGGGTCGCCGCCCCCGAGGCGAGGGCGAGCTCGCGGGCCGCCGCGGGGTCCCCGGAGCGGGCCGCCCGCACGAGGACCTCGTCGCCCGAGCGAAGGTCCTCGGCGACGGACGCCTTCGCCGGCGCGTGGCCCGCCGTCGCCAGGAGCGCACGTGCGAGGGCGGCGACCCCCCGTCCCTGCGGCACGGCGTGCGAGAGCGGCACGGCCGAGCGCGCGGGGCTGGCGGCGCCGCCAGGCTCGCCGGTGCTCGGGTCCACCGCGCTCACGAGCGGTCCGGACGACTCCGCCAGGAGCGCCCACCAGGCGAGGACATCGGCCCGCGGCGGTCGTGCGCCGGCCGTCGTCGCGACCGACGGCCACCCCGACCACAGGGCGCTCGCGCCGTAGGGCTGATCGGTGGTCGCACGCTCGTACAGCTCGTGGACCGCGATCGCGTCCCACGGGGCGCCCAGACCGAGCAGCGCCTCGACCGCCAGGGGCCCGAGCACGCGGTCGGTCAGGTCGCGCCGAAGCACCTCGACGAGGACCGGTCCGTCGACGGCGTCGCGCAGCGGGAGGAGCACGGGGAGCGCGGTGCGTCGCAGCGTCCTCAGCTCGTGCCGAAGGGCGGGGGCGGCCCAGGCGCGCGCGACCTCGGGCCGCGCGACGCCGATCACGCGCAGGACGTTCAGGATCGCGTGCCACGGGTTGGCGTCGCGCGCCTCCTGCACGCGGCGCTGGAGCGCGGGGTCGGCGAGCCGGTCGAGCGTCGCGGAGCCGAGCGCGACGAGGTTGCGCTCCGCGTCCATCAGCACGTTCTGGTGGAACTCGCGGATCTTCCACGTCGCCGCCTCCGGCCCTACGAGCAGGCGATCGAGCCAGTAGGCGACGCGCGACGCCGGTGTCGGCGTGGCGTCGTCGGCCCCGCGGGCGGTCGCCGCGACGAGGACGAGCACGAGGCCGGCGACGCACCCGCGGGTCCGGCAGCGGAGGCGGGGAGCGGGCATCAGGGCGTGCATCAGGTCGTCCTCGTCCCGGCCCCCCAGCTGCCGGCAGGGAACCAGCTGCCGCCAGGGAACCAGCTGCCGCCCCGAAACCTGCCGCCGCCGCCCCGGCCGGGAAGCGTATGTGCTTCCCGCGGCCTCGTGCCACATTCTACGGTTCTCCGACGACGCCATGGACCCCAACGGCCGCACCGCCAGCCTGCCCGAGAACCGCGTCGTCGAGGACGACGACCGGCTGCCCCCCGCTCCGCCGCTGCCGGCCGTGCGGCTGGGCGACCTCGTCGTGGACCCGCCCCTCTTCCTCGCCCCCATGGCGGGCTTCACCAACGTCGCGTTCCGGCGGATCGCGCGCCGGCTCGGCTGCGGGCTGACGGCGACCGAGATGGTGATGGCCGAGGGGGTCGTGCGCCGCCACCCGCGCACGATGGAGCTGGCCGTCCTGTGCGCGGAAGAGCGGCCCGGCGTCGTGCAGATCGCGGGCTCCGACCCGGCGGTCATGGGCGAGGCGGCCGCGATCCTCGTCGACCGGGGCGCGGACGCGATCGACGTGAACATGGGCTGTCCCGTGCGCAAGATCGTGGACCGCTGCGCGGGCTCGGCGCTCTTGAAGGAGCCGTCGCAGGCGGCCGCGGTCGTCGCCGCGATCCGACGCCGCGTCCGCGTCCCCGTGACCGTGAAGATGCGGGCCGGTTGGGACGACGCGCGCCAGTCGATCGACGTCGCCCGCGCGCTCGAGGCCGAGGGCGTCGCCGCGATCGCGGTGCACGGCCGCACGCGCGCCCAGCAGTACTCGGGCCGGGCCGATCGCGGCGCGATCCGCGCCGTGAAGGAGGCCGTGAAGGTCCCCGTCATCGGCAACGGCGACGTCATCTCGCCGCGGGACGTGATCGAAATGGTCCGCGAGACGGGCGTCGACGGCGTGATGATCGGCCGTGCCGCGCTCTGGGACCCCTGGATCTTCGCCCAGGCGGCCCGCGCGCTCCGCGACGGCAAGGTCGGGCCGCCGCCGACCGTCGCCGAGCGGCGGGCGGTCCTCCTCGAGTACTTCGACGAGACCGCGATCGCGCGCGGGGAGCGCACGGCCGCGCTCTCCATGCGGAAGTTCGCGAGCCTCTACCTGCGCGGCTTCCCCGGCGCCCGGCGGCTGCGCGAGCGTCTGCAGACGCTCGACACCCGCGCCGACTTCGTGGCCGTGATGGACGCCGTCTTCGCCGAGGGCGACGCCGTCACCCCCGACCTCTTCGCCCTCTCCGAGTAGCTCAAACCGCGGTCCACGGTCCGCGCGGTCCCCGTCGCGCTCCTCGCTCGCTGCTTCTCTGCGCTTCGTCTCCGTCCGAGAGAACCCTGCGCGGCACGTGGGATGGGGTGCGGAGGGCCCATGAGGACGACGACGCGTACTTCCTGTACGCGAGAAGGAGGAAGGGGCCCGAGCGCCCCCATCCAGCGCGCCGCGCCTAGCGCAGACCGCGGGCGTCGGCGAGAAGGCCGATCGCGCGCCACAGGCGCGCCGTCGCGATGCGCACGTCGGCGGCGGAGCGGTCCTCGCGCACGGCGGCCTGCGTCACGAGGTCCTCCTTCTCGAGGACCCGGAACGGCGTGCTCTCGCCGTTGCGCTCCTTCAGCTGCTCGCCGTCGAGCGCCTCGCGCGCCGCGCTGAGCTCCTCGGCCGCCGCCACGCCGCGCGAACGCGCGGTCGACAGCTCGCGGAGCGCGAACCGCACCTCCTGGACGACCCGGTTCTCGAGCTCGCGAAGGCGCAGCGCCGTCTGGCGCCGGCTCCAGTCCGCCGAGCGCACGTTCGCCCACGCGGTCCGGCGGCCGAGGTAGACGCTGAACGCGATGCCCACCGCGGCGCCCGTGGCCTCGCCCGTCAGCGTGTCCTCGAACGCGTTCCACCCGGCGCCCTCGAGGCCCGACGTCGAGAGGCGGCCGACGAGGTCGAGCTGCGGCTTCAGCTCGTCGCGCGCCGTCTCGATGTCGATGTCGCGGTTCTCGAGGTCGGCATGGGCGGCGAGGAGCTCGGGCCGCGCTCGGACGGCCTGCGAGACGTACCGCTCCTCCTGGCCCGCGTCCGGTTTCTCCGAGCCGGGGAGCGCCCTCGGGTCGTCCGTCGGCAGGATGCGCAGGCGGAGGTTGCGCGCCCCCTCGAACGGGAAGATCAGGGCGCGGAGGGCGTCCTCGAGCTGTCCCTCGAGCCCCTCCGACCCGATCCGGTCCCCTCGACGGCTCTCGTGGCCGGCGCGCGCGTCGGCGAGGTCGAGGACCGTCGCGACCTTCGCGTCGAACCGGATCTTCGTCTGGTCGAGCAGCTCCCGCGCCACCTGCTCGGACTTGCGGCGAGCCTCGGTGTTCCCGCGGGCGAAGACGAGGTTCCAGTACGCGATCTCGGTGCGCAGCAGGACGTCGTCGACGAGCGCGCGCTGGGTGTAGTCGGCCGACCGGGCGCCGTTGCGCGCGCGCCGCACGTCGGCGGTCGCGACGTAGCCCGCGCCGCGCAGGAGGGGCTGGACGTACTCGAGCTCCGCCGTGCCTCCCGTCGTCGGGTTGCTCGACGCGATGTCGGAGTTCGTGAAGATGCGATCGGCGCGGAACAGGACGGCCAGGTGCCCGCCGTTGCGCATCCGTCGCGAGGCCCCGACGTACCCCGTGACGGTCTCGTCGCGCGTCACGTCCGAGGTCTGGAAGACGATGTTCGACGGCGTCTCGATGCGCGACGCCTCGAAGCCCGCGGTCAGGAGCGTGTCGAAGAGCCCGTCGGCCGCGGTCACGGCCTCGTTCGCGATGAGGGGGTCGTAGGCGCCGGAGAGGATCTCGAGGTTGCGCGCCATCGCGTACCGCAGCGCGTCCTGCAGGGAGATGCGCAGCTCGCCGCCGGCGATCACCGGTTCCGTCGGCGCCGTTCCGGCCGGCGCGCACGGCGCCCCCACCCGGCCGGGCGCGGGCTGCCCAGGAATCGGCTGCCCCGGAAGCGGCTGCCCCGGAAGCGGCTGCCCGGGAA
>DATLLK010000542.1:0-4696 GCA_035537895.1 Planctomycetota bacterium | reverse complement strand
GCGGGAGGACGCTCGGCTTCCCCACGGCGAACCTCGACCTCCACGGCGAGCTGCTCCCGCCGCCGGGCGTCTACCAGGTCGTCGCCGGGCTGCGCGGGCAGCGCTACGCCGCCGTCGCCAACGTCGGCCGCCGGCCCACCTTCGCGGGCGAGGCGCCCGTGCGGCCCCTCGTCGAGGTCCACGTCCCGGGGATCGCCTTCTCCTTCTACGGCGAGACCCTGGAGGTCGAGCTCGTCCGCAAGATCCGCGACGAGGTGCGCTTCCCGGACCGCGACGCGCTCGTCGCGCAGATCCGGCGCGACGTCGCCTCGCTCGGGACGCCGCCCGCGCCGTAGGGCGCTCGATTGGCGGCCCGTCCGGAGGCGGCCGTGGGTACCATCCCCACGGTCCCTTGGAGGCGACACCATGCCCGATCCCGTTCCCAACGCCGTCTCCGTGACCGCCAAGCCCAACGGTCCCTACCTCATCGCCGGCGACTTCGTGCTGATGGACTCGACGGGGGCGAAGGTCGTGCTCGTGCCCGGGAAGATCGTCGCGCTCTGCCGCTGCGGGCAGTCCTCGATGAAGCCCTTCTGCGACGGCAGTCACTCGCGCACGGGCTTCAAGGCCGCGGACCCTGCACCGGCCCGGTGATCGCGGCGCGGCGCCCCGACCGGACTCGATGCCCGACCCTCTTCCCGGCCCGTCCCGGATGCGATCCCTCGCGTTCCGTGCCGGAGGCGTCCTCGACGCGCTCGCGGCGCCGTGGATGGCGATGGTGCCGCGCGAGCGCCCGACGACGGACGTCCTGCGCGAGGCGGGGCTCGACTCGGGCGGCCGCTACGCGTGGGGCGTCCGGCGCGCGCGAAGGAAGCGCCTGCTGCGGCGCATCCGCCGACGCCTGCGCCGTCGGGGCCCGGAGGATCTCCGCGGCGCCGTCGAGGTCGAGGGACTCGACGCGCTGCGTCAGGCGCTCGCCGCGGGGCAGGGCGCGATGCTCGTCGGCCTCCACGGCGGCCCGCGGGAGGTCGTCCTCGCCGCGCTGCGCCTCGAGGGCCTCGACGCGCTCACCGTCCGCGAGTCGCCCCCGCCCCCGTGGGACCCGCCCGTCCGCTGCGTGCGCATCCCGCGACTCGCGGACGCCGTCGGGCGCGCGCGCGTGATGATCGAGGTCGTGGTGGCCCTGCGCGCCGGCGCCCTCGTGGCGGTGACGATGGACGGGCGCGGCGCCCCCGCGGCGTCGGACGGCCGGCGGGGGGGCACGGCCGGCGTCGCGCGTGCGTCGCGCGCGCCGTCCTTCCCCGTCGTCGCGCGCGCGGACCCGGACGGCCGGGTGCGGATCCGGTTCGGACCCGCCGTCGCGCCGCCCGCCGCGCGCGACGACGAGCCCCGGTGGATCGCGTCCCACGAGGCCTGGATCGAGCACGCCCGCGCCGACGACGATCTCGCGCGTCTCGACCAGGCGCTGATGGCGGCCCGCTTCCGGCAGCACCACGCGCCGACGCGCAACGGGTCGGTCGCATGACGCTCCTCGAACGCCTCGGGAGCGTGGCGCGGGCCGCGCCCGATGCGGTCGCGTGGGAGGAGGGCGCGCTGCGCGCGACCTTCGGCGAGGTGCTCCGCGCCGTCGTCGAGGCGGCGGGGGCGCTGCGCGCGGGCGCCACCGTCGAGGGGCAGGTGCTCGTCGTCGACGGCGTCACGGGACTCGACGTCCTCGTCGGCGCGCTCGCCGTGCGCCGCGCGGGCGCCGCCCCGCTCACGCTCGCCCCGGGAAGCGCCTCTCCGCTGCCCGCGGCGGGGCACGTCCGGATCGAGCAGGGGCGCGTCGCGAGCGTCAGCTTCGGGTCGGCGGCCGCCGGCGAGGCCGCCTGGATCCGGGCGACGAGCGGGTCGTCGGGCCTGTCGCGGGCGATCGCGTTCGACGAGGCCCAGGCGGAGTGGGCGGCGGAGCGCGCCGCCGCGCAGTTGGGCGACCGACCGCGGACCGCCATCGTCGGGACCGTGCCGCCCGCGGGAGGCTACGGTTGGAACGCGCTCGTGTGGGCGGGCTGGCTGCGCGGGTGTCGCGTCGTGCTCGTCCCCCCGACGTCGCCGCGCAGCCTCCTCGAGGCGGCGACCGCCCACGATGCCGCGTGGCTCGTGACCACCCCGACGCTCGTGCGCGCGCTCGCCCGCCTCCCCGACGTGCGCGCGCGTCCCTCGCTTCGCGCCCTCGTCTCGGGGGACGCCTTCCCCACGGACGCGGCCGCCACCCTCCTGCGCCGGACCGGCATCGCCGTGCTCGAGCGCTATGGCGCGACGGAGGCCGGGGTCGTCGCGCAAGCGATCGAGCCGGGCGGAGCCCTGCGCGCCGTGCCCGACGTGAAGGTCACCGCGTCCGGGGAGCCGCAAACGCTCGCGATCCGCTCGCCGGGCGTCGGATTGGGCGTGCTCGATTCCTCGGGCGCGCTCACGCGGTTCCACGGCGCGATCGCGACGTCCGACGTCGTGCGCTTCGAAGGCGAGGGCGGCTTCCGCGTGCTGCGGCGGGCCGACCGCGTCGTCAAGCGCGCGGGACGGTTCGTCGACCTCGCCCGGGTCGAGGCCGCGCTCGTCGCGCTGCCGGGCGTGCGGCTCGCCCGCGTGGACGTCGTCCCGACGGCGCTCGACGTGGACCTGGTGGCGCACGTCGTCCCGCGGGCGGGGGCGGTCCTCGACCCGGCGGCGATCTCTACGGCGCTGGCGGGCCGCCTCGAGCCATGGGAACGTCCCGTGCGCGTGGAGGTCTCCGCGGCGGAGTCCGCGCACGGGAAGTGGACCGCGGCCCCGGAGGACGGCGCGTGACGTCGGCGCTCGACGCCCTGCTCGATGGCTACGCGGGCGTCGTCGCGGGCGACCGCGTCGTCGTCGTGGCGGGCGGGCGCGACCCCGTCGAGCCCGCGCTCGTCGCGGCCCTCGCCGAGGCTGCCTCCCGGCGCGGGGCCACCGTCGAGCGGCTCGACGTGCCCCCGTTCGACCCGCGCACGTCGGACGCCCCGGTGGAACTCGCCGCCGCGCTTGACCGCGCGGACGTTCTCCTCGACCTCGCCGGCCTCGAGTCCCTCGTCCACACGGAGGCGGGGCGGCGCGCCGTGCGCGAGCGCGGCCTGCGCATGGTGTCGGTGTCCCTGCGCACGCTCGACGAGGCCGACACGCCGTTCGCGCGCTTCCCGCTCGACCGCCTCTTTCACCGCGCGCGGTCGGCCGCCGCCCGCATCGCGCCCGGCGGCCTAGGCAGGTTGACGGCCGAGAACGGCACCGACCTTCGCTTCCGCGTGCGGCCGGGCTCGGTGCTGGGGATGCCGGGCGGTGCGCAGCCCGCCCCGCTCGCGCGCGGTCGCGGCGGGTTCGGCCTCTTTCCCGCGGGCGCGGTCGGGACCTCGCCCGAGGGCGCCGAGGGCGTCCTCGTGCTCGACGGCCTCGTCGGGTTCCGGGGCGCGCTGCCCGAGCCCATCCGCTGCGAGGTGCGCGACGGGCGCGTGCGAAGCGCGCAGGGCGGCGCGGCCGGCGCGTGGCTCAGCGAGCGCATCGCGGCGCACGACGAGGGGGGCTTCGTCGCGAAACTCCTCGTGGGCCTGAACCCCCGCGCGCCCGTCGCGGCGGGGCTGCGCGAACTCGACCGACGCAAGGCGCGCCTCTCGCGCGCGGAGGGCGTCGTGCTCGTGGGGCTCGGCGACGCGCGCGCGATCGGCGGCGAGGTCGCCTCCACGTGGCACTGGGACGGGGTCGTCCTCCCGCCGCTCGACGTGACGATCGACGGCCGGCCGCTCGTCGCCGCGGGCGCCTTCTGCGCGGGCCTCGAAGCCGTGCCGCTCGATGACGGGGCCACCCTCCTGCCGCACGAGCCTCGACTCATCGCGCGCGCGGGGGACCTCGCCTTCCTGCGCGTGAACCCGCGCGGCCGGATGGAGCACGCCCACCGCAACCCCGAGTCCGACGAGGTCTGGGTGCCGCTCGACGACGCGACGCTCTGGGCCCGCCTCGAAGCGCCCCACGGCGACCTCGAGATCCGCCCCGGCCAGGTCGGCTACGTCCCCCGCGGCATCGCGCACCGGGCGGAGGGCCCCGAGCGGGACGCGGCGATGCTCGTGATCGAACGCCTCGCGCCGCCGCAGGCGCTCGCGGCCGCGCCCACGACGCAGCCGGCGGTCCTCGACCTGCCCGGCGCCTCGGGCAAGCCGACGCCCGCCTGGACGCGCTCGGGCCGACCGCTCCTCTCCTCACCTTCGTTCGTCGTCGAGGCGCATGCGCGCCCCGAGGGCATGCTCGAGCCGTTCGTGCGCCTGGAGTCGCCGGAGGCGTGGGTCGTCCTTCGCGGCGCGATCGCCGTCGAGGTCGACCGCGGCGCGCCGCAGGGCCCGTTCGCCGCCGGCCAGGTCGTGACGCTCCCCGCGGCGTGCGAGGTGCGCGTGCTGTCCGTCCGTCCTGACACCCGCGCCCTGCGCGTCCGACGGCCGTGAGCGACCTTCGCCCCGACTTGGCCGCTCTCGTGGCCTCCGTCCAGCACCCGTCGGGCGACCCCGCGGCCCTGCGCGACGACACCGTCCTCCTCGACGGCGGCCTCGCGCTCGACTCGCTCGCCGTGCTCGAGATCGTGCTCGGCCTGGAGGAGCGCTTCGGCCTTCCCGTCCCCGCCGAGGACGTCACCCCGGCCCATCTGGGCACCTTCGGGCGCCTCATCGCCTACGTCGAACGCCGC
>DATLLK010000541.1:0-3072 GCA_035537895.1 Planctomycetota bacterium | reverse complement strand
CGTTCCGCTGGGCGGGCCGCTACGACGGCGCGATGGACGTGGCGACGACGCTGCGCACGGAGCTGAACGTGCTCGAGACGTTCTCCCCGAAGATGCCGGCCTCGCACCGCCGCGCGCCGTTCGTGTTCCTCGCCAACATCTCCCCGTCGGTCCAGCTGTCCGTGCTGTCGCAGCTCGAGCCGCCGCCGCCCGGCCAGCCCCGCCTCGTCGTCGCCGACACGATGAACCTCTGGATCGACATCGCGCGCGACGGACTGCTCGAGGTGCTTCGCCGCGTGGACGGCCTCCTCGTGAACGACCAGGAGGCCCGCGCGCTCGCGGGCGCGCCCAACCTGATCGCCGCCGGACGGCGCCTGCTCGAGATGGGTCCGCGTTTCGTGGTGGTCAAGAAGGGCGAGCACGGCGCGTTCCTGTTCGCGCGCGACCGGCGCTTCGCCCTGCCCTCCTACCCGCTCGAGGACGTGCGCGACCCGACGGGCGCCGGCGACGCGTTCGCCGGCGGCCTCATGGGGGCGCTCGCGGCGGGGGGACGGCTCTCGACGGGCGACGTCGCCCGGGCGATGGTGTACGGGACGGTCACCGCGTCCTTCGCCGTCTCCACGTTCAGCCTCGACGGGCTCGCTCGCGTGACGCGGACCGACGTCGAGGCCCGCGCGGACGAGCTCCGGCGCTTCGTCACGGCCTGATCCGGGCCGGGCGTCGGGGGCCTCGGGTAGACCGTGGCGGTGGCCGCGGCGGACCCCGTCCTGCGCCTCTTCGTCGCGCTCGTGCCCTCGGACGCGGTGCGACGCGCGCTCGCGCGGGAGATCCGGCACGTGGGAGAGGCGGCGCCCCGCGCGCGCCTCGTGCGACCCGAGCACATGCACCTGACCTTGCAGTTCCTCGGGGCGAAGCCCGCGTCGGCCGTCCCCGCGATCGAGCACGCGCTGCGCACGATCGCCCGCGACGTCGCGCCCTTCCGATGGCGCTTGGCGGGCCTCGGCGCCTTCCCGACCCGCGACCGGTCGCGGGTCGTGTGGGCCGGGGTCGACCCCGCGGTGGGGGCCGACGAGGTCTGCACGCTGGCGGCGCGCGTGCGCGGGGCCCTGGCGGCGGTCACAGCGGCCGGGACGGAAGCGGGTGACGCGGGTCCCGGCGCGGACGGCGCCGAGCGGTTCCATCCCCACCTGACCCTCGCTCGGCTCGACCCGCCTCAGCCGACTCCGGCGCTGAAAAGTCTCTTGACACAGGGTACCTTACAAGATACATACATCCCCGAGGTCGCGTCGGACCTCGCCCTTATGGTCTCGGAATTCTCCGAGAGGTTCTCCGAGAGGAACGACGGCTCGGGAGTCCGCTATCGCGCGCTCGCGACCGTCCCCTTCGGCGCCGCGCCCTCGGGCGGCTCGCAGGGGACGCCGCAACGCGCGTGACCGGGCCCGATCCTGAAGCGAGAGACCTGCGGGGCGAGCCGGCACGGACGGCAGACACAACGCAGCAGAACGCGAAACCGCAGTGGGAAACAAGCAGGCTGGCCGGGGCGATCCCCCGGGAAAGGACGGACAGGGATGGTCGCTCCGCACGTGACGGACGGGAAGGACGCGAAGGCGATGGCGAACGCGAAGGAGACGCCTCGGGGCGATGCCGCGAAGGCGGACACGTCCAAGGGTGATGCTTCCAAGGGTGAGGGGGCCAAGGGCGACGCCGCGAAGGGCGACGCCACGAAGAAGCCCGCGGGCAAGAGCCCGGCGCTCGACTTCGCGCTCCAGCAGATCGAGAAGCAGTACGGCAAGGGCACGATCATGCGCCTCGGGGCGAACAACATCCTCGAGGTGCAGGGCATCTCGACGGGCAGCCCCTCGCTCGACCTGGCGCTCGGCGGGCGCGGCGTCCCGCGCGGTCGCATCACCGAGGTGTACGGTCCGGAGTCGTCGGGCAAGACGACGCTGTGCCTCCACGTGATCGCCAACGCCCAGCGCGGCGGCGGCGTGTGCGCGTTCATCGACGCGGAGCACGCCTTCGACGCGACCTACGCCAAGAAGCTCGGCGTCAACCTCGACGAGCTGCTCGTGTCCCAGCCCGACTCCGGCGAGCAGGCGCTCGAGATCGCCGAGACCCTCGTCCGCAGCAACGCCGTGGACGTCGTCGTCGTCGACTCCGTGGCGGCCCTCGTCCCCAAGGCGGAGATCGAGGGGGAGATGGGCGACCAGCACGTCGGCCTGCAGGCGCGCTTGATGAGCCAGGCGCTGCGCAAGCTGACGGCGGCGATCAACCACTCGAACGCCGCGATGATCTTCACGAACCAGATCCGCATGAAGATCGGCGTGATGTTCGGCAGCCCCGAGACGACGACGGGCGGCAACGCGCTCAAGTTCTACGCCTCCGTCCGGATCGACATGCGCCGCATCGGCGCCATCAAGGACGGCGAGTCCGTCATCGGCAACCGCACGCGCGCCAAGGTCGTCAAGAACAAGATCGCGCCTCCGTTCCGCCAGGCCGAGTTCGACGTCCTCTTCAACGAGGGCATCTCGAGCGTCGGCGACCTGGTCGATCTCGGCGTCGACGCGGGCGCCATCGACAAGTCGGGGACCTGGCTCTCGATCGGCGAGACGAAGCTGGGACAGGGCCGCGACAAGGCGATCCTGTTCCTCAAGGAGAACCGCGACGTCCTGAAGCAGGTCGAGACCGAGGTGAAGAAGTCCCTCGGCTTCCCCGGGTACGGCGGCGGCCCCGTCAAGGACCTCTCGGCCGTCGTGAATCGCCAGGGCGCGGATTCCGGCGACGACGACAAGACGCCCGCGAAACGCCCCGGCGGGTTCGGGGGCAGGCGATAAGACCTGCGGGGGGTAGCACGTGTTTCCCGCGGCTTGTCCCTCGGCCGCGCTGAACGGGATCGAGGCGGGTCAGCACCCCAAGGCTTCCGCCGCGCCGGGCGAAGGGTGGCCGACCCGCGAGCGGCCTCGGCGCGTGTCTCCCGCGGCTTGTTCCTCGGCCGCGCTGAACGGGATCGAGGCGAGTCAGCACCCCAGGGTTTCCGGCGCGCCGGGCGAAGGGTGGCCGGCCCGCGAGCGGCCTCGGCGCGTGATACACGCG
>DATLLK010000540.1:0-2135 GCA_035537895.1 Planctomycetota bacterium | reverse complement strand
GCGCGAAGAAGGACGTCGACGTCTCCAAGGCGAAGACCCATTGGGCCTTCCTGCCGCCGAAGGACGTCGCGCCCCCCGCGCCAGGACATCCGATCGATGCCTTCCTGCTCGCCGAGCTGAAGAAGAAAGGGCTCGGATTCTCCCCGCCGGCGGACCGCCGGACCCTGCTGCGGCGCGCGTCGTTCGCCCTCACGGGCCTGCCCCCGGCGCCCGAGGAGCTCGAGGCCGACGAGACCTGGGAGGCGAGCGTCGACCGCCTCCTGGCCTCCCCCCGCTACGGCGAGCGCTGGGGCCGGCACTGGCTGGACGTCGCCCGCTACGCCGACACCAAGGGCTACGTCTACGACGACCGCGAGGAGGCCCGCTTCATCTACTCGTCCTCCTACCGCGACTGGGTGGTCCGCGCGTTCAACGACGACCTCCCCTACGACCGCTTCGTCGCGCTGCAGATCGCCGCCGACCGCCTCGGCGAGCCGAAGGACCGCGTCGCCATGGGCTTCCTCACCGTGGGCCCCCGCTTCATCAACAATACCCACGACATCATCGACGACCGCATCGACACCCTGTCGCGCGGCTTGCTCGGCCTCACCGTCAGCTGCGCGCGCTGCCACGACCACAAGTTCGACCCGATCCCCACGACCGACTACTACTCCTTCTACGGCATCTTCCACTCCTCCACCGAGCGCGCCGAGCCGCTCGCGGCGCCGGCCGGCGAGTTCGGCGAAGCGCTGAAGAAGAAAGAGGAGGAGCTCGCGGCCCTCTACGCGAAACGGACGAAGGAGCTGCTCGACCGCCTCCGCAAGAAGACCCCCGACTATCTCGTCGCGGCGCTGGCCGTGGCCAAGTTCCCCACCGAGGAGTTCTACGAGATCCTCGGCGCCGACGACCTGAAGCCCTTCATCGTGCGGCGCTGGGCGGCCTACATCGACCGCTCGAAGGAGCACCCGGTCTGGAAGACCTGGCACGCGCTCGCGGCGATCCCCGAGCGCGACCTCGCCGCGGCGGTCCCCGCCTGGCTCGCCGCGAACGCCTTCCACCCGAAGATCGCCGCCGCCTTCGCGGGCGAGCCGCCGAAGACCATGAAGGACGTCGCCGCCCGCTACGGCGCGGCCTTCAAGGAGCCCGACGACGTCCTGCGCGGAATCCTCGAGGGCCCGGACTCGCCCGTCGCGACCCCCAAGGGGCACTTCTCGGAAGTCGAGTGGTTCTACGACGAAAACGTCCGCAAGGAGATCGGCGGCAAGCACCGGGAGATCGAGCGCTTCATCCTGGGCGCGAAGGACGCGCCGCCCTGGGCCTCGTACCTCGCCGACAAGGACCTGCCCGTGACGCCCCGCGTCTTCCGCCGCGGCAATCCGGCCCTCAAGGGCGAGGAAGTCCCGCGCCGCTGGCTCACGCTCTTCGGAGGCCGCGCGTTCGCCGAGGGCAGCGGCCGCGCCGAGCTCGCGAAGGCCGTCGCCTCCGCCGAGAACCCGCTCACCGCGCGCGTCTGGGTCAACCGCGTCTGGATGCACCACTTCGGCCAGGGGCTGGTCCGCACGCCGAGCGACTTCGGCCTGCGCAGCGAGCCGCCCACGCACCCCGCGCTCCTCGACTGGCTCGCGCGGCGCTTCGTCGCCGAGGGTTGGAGCACCAAGAAGCTGCACCGGCTGCTGCTGACGTCCGCCGCGTGGAGGCAGTCGAGCGGCCTCGCCACCGACCTCCTGAGCGCCTTCCCGCGGCGCCGCCTCGACTTCGAGGCCATGCGCGACGCGTTCCTCGCGACCTCCGGCAAGCTCGATCCCGCGCTGGGCGGCCGCGCCGTCAACCTGGCGAGCAGCGGACGTCGCACCATCTACGGCTTCGTCGACCGCCTGAACCTGCCGAGCCTGTACCGGGTCTTCGACCTGACGGGCGCGGACGCCCACATCGCGCAGCGCTTCACGACGACGACGCCGCAGCAGGCGCTCTACCTGATGAACAGCCCCTTCCTCGTGGAGCAGGCGCGCGGCGTCCTGGGGCGGACTCCCGAGAAGGACCCCGACGCGCGCGTGCGGGCGCTCTACCGGCGGATCTTCGGCCGCGCGCCCTCCGCGGGCGAGCTCGACCTGGGCCTCCGCTTCGTGCGGGAGGGCGTCGCCGAGCCCGTCGTACGC
>DATLLK010000539.1:0-8751 GCA_035537895.1 Planctomycetota bacterium | reverse complement strand
GGCCTTTTTTTGTGCCCGCGTGCCTTGGTTCGCGCGCGCGGGCGCCGCGTGCGGGTGCGGCAGCGCGGAGCGCGCCCGCTCCACGGCGCGCCGGAGTCTCCGCCGCCCGGCGCATCCCGACCCGCCTCCCCGCGCCGCGCGTGCTGCTTCGTGCGCGCTCCCGCAACCGGGACCCTCGGGGGTCAGCGCTGGGCGTGGCAGCCGCAGCTCGCGGTCAGGAGTCCGGGCCCGCCTTCGTCGCCCGAGGCGACGAGCAGGGCCTGGACGTGCAAGTCGCTGCCGCCCCGGCCAGGCCCGGGCAGCGCGCCGAGGAGCGCCGTCCAGTCCTCCGCCGCGAACGCGTACTCCACGCCGGGCCCGATCATCGTGCTCGCGTTCATGATCGATCCCGGGACCGCGGGGTCCGAGTGCGAGAGGCCGAGCGAGTGCCCGATCTCGTGCGTGGCGATGACGCCGAGCGTGCTCCCGAGCCCGTCGATCACGCGCAGGAGCTCCGCGTACCGGCCGCCCGGGCTCGACGTGCCGTAGAGGATCGCCTTCAGCGCGGGGAGATCCTCGGCGTCGACCGGGTCCGACGGCAACGTGGAGTTCGAGAAGCCGACGTTGAAGTACGTGACGAGTTCGTCGCAGAAGAGGCCGAGCGAGCCCGTGCTCGACGTCGTCGTGTTGTTCTCCTGCGAGCCGTTCTCCGTGTCGTCGAGCCACGCGGTCCCGACGACGCCCGCGTCCTCGCCCGCGATCACGCTGAGGACGTTGTACTGGTTGGAGGCGGGCGCCGCGATGAGACCGTCCCCCACGGGGACGTGGGGGCTCGACGGCGCGTCGAGGGGGAAGGAGATGTCCAGCCCGCCGGGCAGCGCGCCGCCGCCCGACGCGTTGCCGAACATCTGGTTCATGCGGCGCAGCGCGTGGATGCGGACGCACATGTCCGCCACCTCGTCCGCCGTCGTGCCCGTCAGGCTCGTGCTGGCCGGCGAGCGCAGGCCCGCGCGCACGAGGGCCTCGTGCCAGTCCGACGCGTAGGGATTGCCGGCGTCCTTGCGTCCGCGGAACTTCACGTACCAGACGTCCGTGGAGCCGAATCGCGCCTTCATGTTCGGCGCGGGGTTCGTGCGCACGACGACCTCGATGTCCTCCGTGTCGCCGGAGGCCGCCGTCGCGCGCAGGACGTCGGTGCCCTGGTAGGGTCCCGCGACCCACGTGGCGGTGCTGGTCGAGGGGCTCGCGTCCTCGAGATGGCCGCCCGACTGGTTCGCGACGAGCGTGAACGTCGTGCTCGTGCTCCCCACGGCGGTGACGGGATACGCCTCGCCCGTCCACGCCTCCCCGAAGCGCAGGTCCTCCACGAGGGCGTCGAAGGACGTGACGGTCAGCGAATAGCCCGCGACGGCCTGCTCGTCGTCCGAATCCGTCACCCGCACCGAGAAGGTCCAGGTCCCGAGCGTCGTCGCCGTGCCCGCGATCACGCCGGTGGAAGCGAGCGAGAGTCCCGGGGGAAGCGATCCCCCGCCGGTCTGGCTCCACGCATACGGCGCGTTCCCGCCGGTCGCCTGCAGGGCGACCGCGTACGGCATCTGGTGGCCCGCGGGAGGGAGCGCGGTCGTCGCGACGCGCAGCGCCGGAGCCGGATCGCTCGAGCCTCCCCCTCCGCCGCCCCCGCAGCCGGTGAGCAGGACGAAGGCGAGGAGGCACGCGGCCCGCGCACGACGGTGAGAACGGGCGGGCGCACGAACGCCCCCGGGCAGTCGCATTGTCGTCAGCCTTTCGAGCATCCCGTAGCGACCATCGCCCCGGGGGGCGCCGGTCGGCCCACGCAGTGCCTATCGGCCAGCGCGGGACCGGCATGAAAGAGGCGGGGGGCACCCCGGCGGGAAACATCAGCGGCGGAAGCCAAGGCGAGTTAGATGCAACGCGGTTCCGCGACGGTCCCGGGGGGGCCGAAGGCCCTGAGCGAGGCCCGCTGCGGGCCGCGTCGAAGGGCTACACCTCGATGCGGACTTCCTTGCCGAGCTTGCCCTTCCAGGGCGCGAGCGCCGGCTCGACGTGCTCGGCGAGGAACCGGTCCACCTGCCGCGGGGCGAGTCCCGTGAACCGGCTCGGGTCCGTCATCGCGTCGAGGTCGCCGCGCACGGAGGCGAAGGCCGGGTCGTCGCGCAGGCGCGCGAGGAGGTCGTTGTCCGCGAGCCCCGCGAGGATCGCCTCGCGTGCGGCGAGGCTGTGGCGGCGAATGCGCTCGTGGAGGGTCTGACGGTCGCCGCCCTCGCGCGTCGCGCGCATGAGGATCTCCTCCGTCGCCATGAACGGCAGCTCCTGCACGAGCCGGCGGCGCACGACGGCCTCGTTCACGACGAGCCCGCGCGCCACGTTCGCCAGCAGCCGCAGGATCGCGTCCGTCGCGAGGAACGCCTCCGGGAGGAAGAGGCGGCGCGCCGCGGAGTCGTCGAGCGTCCGCTCGAGCCACTGGGCAGCGGCCGTCTGGCCCGCGGCGGGCACGAGGGCGAGGAGATGGCGCGCGAGCGCGGTCATGCGCTCGGACCGCATCGGGTTGCGCTTGTACGCCATCGCGCTCGAGCCGATCTGCTCGGACTCGAACGGCTCGGAGAGCTCCCCGAGCCCCGAGAGCAGGCGCACGTCGTTCGCGAACCGCGTCACGGAGATGCCCACCGCGCCCAGCACCGACATCACCTTCCAGTCCGCGCGCCGCGAATACGTCTGGCCCGACACCGGCACGGGGCCGGCGAAGCCGGCGCGCCGCGCGACGGACTCGTCGAGGGCCTCGACCTTCGCTGCATCCCCGTCGAAGAGCGCGAGGAACGACGCCTGCGTGCCCGTCGTGCCCTTGCTCCCGAGGAAGGGGACCTCCTCCTTCGCCCGCCGCACGTCGCGCAGGTCGTCCACGAGGTCGAGGAGCCAGAGGCACGCGCGCTTGCCGACGGTGGTCGGCTGCGCCGGCTGGAAGTGCGTGTACGCGAGGCACGGGAGATCCCGCCACCGCCGCGCGAACGCGGCGAGCGCCGCGACCGTCTCCGCGAGGGCGCCCTCCACGAGCCCGAGGGCCTCGCGGACGAGGATCGCGTCGGCGTTGTCGGTCACGTAGCAGGACGTGGCCCCGAGATGGAGGATGGGCCGCGCGGAGGGCGCGACGTCGCCGAAGGCGTGCACGTGGGCCATGACGTCGTGGCGGAAGCGCTTCTCGTAGCGCTCCGCCGCCTCGAAGTCGATGCGGTCGGCCGCCGCGCGCAGCTCCTCGATCTGCGCCGTCGTCACCGGCAGGCCCAGCTCGCGCTCCGCCTCGGCGAGCCAGATCCACAGGCGGCGCCACGCGCCGATCCGGTGGCGGGCCGAGAACGTCTTGCGCATCGCCTCGCCGGCGTAGCGCGTGGCGAGGGGGTTCTCGTACTCGTCGTACTCGTCGTGCTTCTCGCGCGGGGAGCTCATGCAGGCATCATGCCAACGCGCCGCTCGCCGGGCCACCCGCGCGCCGCGCGACGGCCGCCGCGCCCCCTCTCGGGCGGGTCCCGGGCCCGGTCCCGCGCGCTCCCTACGACCCCGCGAGCCAGATGTCCTCGAGGACCTGCTGCGGGGTGTAGCCCGCGCGCTCCGCCGTCTTCGCCCCGGCTTCGCTCTCCGGGAACGCGAGCACCACGCCCCGGGCGTACTCGGTCCGCGCGACGTGGGCCGCCGACCGGAGCAGCGCCGTGCCGACGCCGCGTCCGCGGAAGGCCGGGTGGACGCAGACGTCGGTGATCTGCACCCGACGCCGGCCCACGCCCTCCACCCGGAACATGCCCGCGATGCTCCCCTCTTCGATCAACAGCCAGACGAGGCCCTGCCGTGCGGGACCCATCAGCTCGGGCGGCGTGAGCGCCTCGGGGTCGCCCTCCGACATCTCGCGCATGCGCTCGAGGTCCTCCCAGGAGCCGGGAGGTGCGCGCACGAGCGACAGATTCGGCGTCGGCGCGTCGGACTCGTACGTGTAGACGAGGCGGCGCGTGCCGGGCATCCGCCGCGCGAGGAGGTGGGGGGCGGCCGTGAACACCGCCTCCACGCTCTCCGTGGCCCCGACGAGCCGCGCGACATGCTCCGGCTCGGCGAGGAAGGGCGGCGGCACGTCGGGAAGCGCCGCGAGCAGGAGCAGCCCCGTCGCGTCGTGCAGGGCCGCGAGGGAGGCCACGTCGCCGCCGCGCGACTCCTGCACGGTCACGTGCCAGGCCTTGCGCGCCGCGGGCGGCATCTCCGCCCACTCGAGGAGCGTCGATCCGAGCCACGTGAGGCCCGGGGCGCAGTCCTCGAGGAACCGGACCCATCGCTCGGGGCTGATCGAGGTCGTCACGGGGTAAGCCTAGCCCTTCCCACGGCCGCCGTCGTCGGCCTCTTCGAGGAGCCCGAGGATCTGCTCGGCGGCCGCCTTCTCGATGCGTCCCTTGCGACGGGCGACGTCGAGCGTCCGGAGCCCGAGCTCGACGTAGAGCCGACGCATCGCGGGGGGGCCGTTCCGCAGCGCCTGGAGGTGCCCGCGGACCGTGCCCGCGTCGCCCCGCGCGATCGGGCCGGTCAGCGCCTCCGGGATCCCGACCGACTCGAGGTTGCGGATCGTCCCGTTGATGAGCGGCAGCAGGGCCGGCAACGCCACCTCCTGCGGGACCCCCGCCATCGCCATCAGCTGCGCCGCGCAGTCGATCAGCGTGACGAGGTAGTTGGACGCGGTGCACGCCGCCGCGTGATAGAGCGACTTGGATGCCGTCGCCAAGGGCACGGCCCGGGCGTCGATCGAGGCGACGAGGCTGCGGAGCACCTCGACGGCCTCCGGGGCGCCCTCGAGGAAGACGAACGACCCCGGCAGCGACCGCACCGCCGTGGGCAAGGTCGCGAAGGACTGGAGCGGGTGCATCGAGCCCGGGAACCCGCCCGCGGCCCGCACGCCGACGAGCACGCCGGCGGGGAGCGCACCGGAGAGGTGGGCGACCACGGCCCCGCGCCGGAGCGCGCCGCCGGTCGCGACCTGGATCCCGACGGAGGGGATGACGCGGTCGGGCACGGCGAGGATCACGACGTCGGCGCCGAGCGCGGCGAGCCCCGGGTCGCCCACGACGGGCACGTCCCCGATGGCCTTGGCGCCCACGCGCGCCGAGCGCACGGTCCGCGACGAGAGGGCGACGATCTCGTGGTCCGCCTGCTTGAGCAGGATCCCGAGTGCCTTCCCGAGGACGCCGGCGCCGATGATGGCGATCTTCATGGGTTCCCTGCGACCGGCGAAAGGTAGCGCGCCCCCTCGCTCGGAGGGTATCAGCCCCCCCGGCGCCCCGCCTCAATCCGCAGCCACATCGTGCCGGACGGGACCGCGCCCGGTGCCCAAAGGTCCCGCGGCGGCGAGCGCGCGATGGAGGTACGCCTTCGCCCCCGTCACGGCGACGTCCAGGTCCTGTCCGCGGCCGAGGCGGACCGCCAGGCTCGAGGCGAGGGCGCACCCCGAGCCATGGCCGTGGGGCGTCGCGATCCGGGGAAGCGAGAACGCGCGGACCCCGAGTCGCGTCGCGAGCCAGTCCACGGCCGCTTCTCCCCCTGCATGGCCCCCCTTCAGGAGGACGTCGGCGCCGAGGCGCTGCCGCAGGGCGTCGGCCGCGGCCTCCTCTTCGCCCGGTTCGACCGCCCGGCCGAGGAGCGCGGCCGCCTCGTCGAGGTTCGGCGTGACCAGGGTGGCGATGGGCGCGAGGTGCTCGGCGAGGGCCGCCGCGAGATCGGGATCGGCGAGGGCCGCGCCGCCGGCAGTGGCGGAGAGCACCGGGTCGACCACGCAGGCGACTTGGGCGCGCGCGAGCGACCGGGCGACGGTCCGGGCCGTCGCGGCCGACAGCAGCATCCCGGTCTTCACGGCGCGAGGGGGGACCTGACCGAGAACCGCCTCGATCTGGCTCGCGACGACGTCGGGCGGGATGGCGTGGACCGCCGTGACGCCCGACGCGTTCTGGGCGGTGACCGCCGTCACGACCGCCGTTCCCCAGACCCCGTGGGCCGACAGGGTGGCGAGGTCGCCTTCGATCCCCGCTCCGCCCGTCGGATCCGTCCCGCCGCACGCGAGCACGGTGAAGGTCCGGTCGATCCGCACCGATCTACCCTAACAGCCGGCAGGCGGACCGGGCGACCGTGTCGTTTCGCTCCCGCTCGAGCGTGCCGGCGGTCGGAGACCACCGAAATGCGCACGTGGACGATGTCGGGTGTCGCGGTACTCATTCTCCTCGCGACCGCGGGCTGTCGCTCGCGCGGTGCGGCGCCCGGATGCGGGCCCTGCGCCGCGGACGGGGCCCAACCGGTCGTGAACCGTGTCCTGCCCGGGGACACGCTCACGGGCGACCTGCCCTGCGAGCAGGGGTGCCAGTGCTTCTACTTCGAGGGCGTCGCCTACTCGCTCCTCGACTACGACTTCACCGCGAAGGGGTGCGACAGCGTCACGCTCCGCCTCGAGGACCCGAAGGGGCGCCCCGTCGAGATCGGAAACGGCCGCGGGTGCTCCGGGATCGTCCTGCGCGAGAGCGGGACCTACAAGGGGACCGTCTGCAAGAACCCCGGGACGAACCCGGCCTGCTACGTCTTCCGGTACGAGCAGCGCTTCGCGCTCCCCGACGAGCAGCAGGTCTACCTCGACTGCTCGACGCGCCACACCCTGGCGTTCACCGCGCCGCGCGGGGCCAACTGCGTCGTGACGATCCGCCCGCTCCACGACTGCAACGTGATCCCGAAGATCGTCGGCGTGAAGGACCCTGAGGGCGGCCGCGCCCTCGCCAAGGAGGCCGTCCTGCCCGGGGCGCCCCCGCCGGTCGTCGACCTCGGCCGCAGCAACACGCGCATCCTGCGGTTCAACGCGCCGAAGTCGGGCAAGTACCAGGTCCAGTACATGGCGGAGAGCGGCACGTCCGGCGAGGCCGTCGCCGTCGTCCAGGTCTTCCCCCCCGCTCCGGCCCAGCGGCTCCTCCAGCACGACCAGCAGGGGTGCGGGGGCGGGTCCTGCCCGCCGCCGCAGGCGACGGCCCCGGCCGACGACTGCCCGTCCTGCCGCCCGCCGGTCGCGCAGGCGTCGTTCGCCCGCTGACCCGCGCCTTCGTTCCTCGCGGCCGCCCGTCGCCCTCCGCGTGAGGGAGGCGGGCGGCCGCTTCGTCACTCCGCGGACCCGTGGGCCCGCTCGAGGCGGGTGAGGGTGCGGTCGCGCCCGACGATCTCCATCGTCTCGAAGAGCGGCGGGCTCACGCGCGAGCCGGTCACCGCCGTCCGCACGGGGGTGAAGAGGTCGCCCGCCTTCCACTGCAGGTGGTCGGCCAGCGCGCGGAGCTCCGTCTCGATCGCTACCGCCTTCCAGTCGCCGAGCGCCGCGAGGCGGCGGTGGGCGAGGGCGAGCGCGTCGCGCGTCTCGTCCATCGACCGCTTCTTGGCGAGGAGGTCCTCCGGCGCGTAGGGCGGCAGCTCCTCCTGGAAGAAGCACGCCGCGAGCGGCCCGTACTCGTCCAGCGTGCGGATGCGCTCCCGCACGATCGCCGCGGTGCTGCGCACGAGCGCCTCGAGCTCGGTGCGCGACGCCGCGCCGCCGTGGCCGCGGATCCAGGCGATCACCGGGTTGCCCTCCGCGTCCGCGGCGGGGTCCTCCGCGCGGCGAAGGTGGTGGTCGACGATCGCCGTCGTCACCTCGTCCTCCGACATCGCGCGGATCCACTCGCCGTTCAGCCACTTCAGCTTCTCGAGGTCGAAGACGGGGCCGGTCGTCGTGATCCGCGCGGGGTCGAAGTCGGCGAGCATCTCCTGCAGGTCGAAGACCTCCTTGCCCGAGGAGTGGCTGTAGCCCATCAGCGCGAGGAAGTTGAGGAGGGCCCGCGGCAGGTATCCCTGGTCGCGGTACCAGATGAGGGACGTGTGGTTCTTGCGCTTGCTGATCTTGCTCCGGTCGGAGTTGCGGAGCAGCGGCATGTGCATCCAGCGCGGGATCCGCCACCCGAACGCCTCGTAGAGCAGCACGTGCTTCGGCGTGGAGGCGATCCACTCCTCGGCGCGGATGACCTGCGTCACGCCCATCCCGTGGTCGTCCACCACGTTGGCGAGGTGGTAGGTGGGGAACCCGTCGCTCTTCAGGAGCACCTGGTCGTCCACGGTCTTGTTCTCGAACGTGACGTCGCCCCGCAGGTCGTCGTGGAAGGTCGTCGATCCCTCGCGCGGGACGGCCAGGCGCACGACGTGCGGCGTCCCGGCCGCGAGCTTCGCGCGAACCTCGTCCTCGGGGAGACGGCGGCAGAACCCGTCGTAGCCCGGCGGCATCTTCATCGCGCGCTGGGTGGCGCGCAGCTCCTCGAGGCGCTCCTCCGTGCAGAAGCAGCGGTACGCCGCGCCCTTCTTGAGCAGCGTCTCGGCCGCCTCGACGTAGAGAGCGGTCCGCTCGCTCTGGCGGTACGGGCCGTTGGGGCCTCCGACGTCGGGACCTTCCTCCCAGTCGATGCCGAGCCACCGGAGGCACTCGAAGATCTTGCGCTCCGACGACGCGTCGTAGCGCGTGCGGTCCGTGTCCTCGATGCGGAGGAGGAAGCGGCCGTTGCCCTTGTGGGCCACGCACCAGTTGAACAGGGCGACGTAGGCCGTCCCGACGTGGGGATCACCGGTGGGGCTCGGCGCGATGCGGACGACGGGGCCGGACATGGGGGCTCCGGAGACAGGGTTCGGGGGATGCGGAGCGAAGGCGCACGCACGTCGGCGGGCGCCGTCGCTTCACTTGGG
>DATLLK010000538.1:0-5139 GCA_035537895.1 Planctomycetota bacterium | reverse complement strand
GCCCCGGGCGCCCCCGGGGTGGGTGCCCCGCTCTCCGAGCCGGGCGGATTCGTCGTGCCCGCCTCCGCGCCGGGTGCCGGAGCGGGCGCGGCGGGATCGCCGGCGCCGGGCGCCGGCGCCCCGCCCGGCGCGCCAGGCGGGCTCCCCTGGGCCAGACGGGCCTCCAGAGCCTCCAGGGCCCGTGACAGCGCTTCCGCCTCCGCGCGGCGGGCCGCCTCCTCGCCCGTCGCGGGGCTCTTCCCGCCGGCGCCCTTGGCTGCGGCCCCGAGAGCCTTACGCAGGGCCTCTTCGGCTCGGGCGACCGCCTCGCGGCTCTGTTGGGCGGCCGTCGCCGCCTTGGCGTCGTCCACCGTCTCCGCGGCGGCCGCTCCGTCGCGCAGCGCCTGCGCCGCCTCGCCGAGCGCCTTCGCGGCGTCGAGGGCGGCATTCCGGCGGTCGTCGGCCTGGGGGTGGCCTGCGAGGGCGCCCGCCAGCGACGACGCCCGCGCCGCCGCATCCCGCTGGTCCTTCGCGTCCTCGGCGCGGCCCGCGCGCACCGCCTCGGCCGCCGTGCGGAGGAGCTCGGCCGCCTCGCGGGCGTCCTCGCGGTTCGCCGCCGCTCCGGCGGGAGCCGTCGCCGTACGGGCGAGGCGCTCGAGCGCCTCGCGCAGCGCGTCGGAGCGCGATGCCGCGTCGGGAGCGCCGGGTGCGGCCGGCGGCCGCGGGCCCGCCTCGGCGTCGGGGCCCTTCGCCGCCTCGAGCGCCTTCGCGAGCGCTTCGGCCGTGCGACCCGCCTCGGACAGAGCGGCCTGCTTGGAGGCGTCCGACTCGCCCGACGCGGCCTTCGACGCCGTCTCGGCGGCGGCCTCCGCATCGGGGCCCGCGCGGCGCCCCGCCGTCGCGTCGACGGCGCGGGCCGCGGACTTCGCGAGCTCCTGCACGCCCGCGAGCGCCTCGGCGAGGGACGCCGCCGACTGCGAGCGCGCGGCCGCCTCGCGCTCGCGGCGGGCGAGGTCCTCGGCCTTCCTCGCGGCGTCGCGCGCCGCCGCGTCCGTCGCGGCGGCCCGCCGGGTCGCGGCCGCCCGCGTGCGCGCGAGCGCGTCCTGCTGCGCGCGGCGCACGTTCTCGAGGGCCGCGAGGTCGCGCTCCGCGTCGGCCCCTGCGTCCTTCGACGTCCGTTCCCGCAGGAGGTCCTGCTCGTGGCGCAGCGCCTCCGCCTCGCGCGCGAGCCGGGCCGCGTCGCGGGCGGCCTGTGTCGACGCCTTGTCGCGGGCCGCCTGGACATCGTCGCGCAGCTTCGCCTCCGCCTTCGTGAGCTCGTCCGCCGTCGCGATCGCCTCCTTGGTGTCGCGGAGCCGCTGCTCGATGCGCTCCTGGCTGCGCTCGCGGTCGCGGTCCTCGAGGATCGCGAGGAGCGCGCGGAGCCCCTCGAGGACCTCCGACGACCTCTCGCCCGCCACGCTCTCGAGGATGTTGCGCCCCTTCAGGGCCTGCACGACCTCCGCCATCTTGCCCGTCAGGTTTCCCTCGCTCAGGTGCTTCACCGCCGCCCGCAGGAGCGCGGCCTCGTGCTCGTACTTCATCGCCGCGAGCTCGTCGGCGAGCGCCGCCATCTTCACGTTGAGATCCTGGACGCGCTCCTGGATCGCGCGCTGCGTGCCCGCGAGGCGCTCCGCGCGGGCACGGTCGGCGCCGGCCGGCGCATCCTCGGCGCGCGCGGGGCCCGGCAAGAGGAGCCCGAGCAGCAGGGCCGCGAGGGCCGGTCGGAAGCGGGCGGGAGCGGTGGGATGGGCCATGGGGATGTCGCCCGCGTCAGCGCGGACCCTTCTTCATGTCGCGGATGTCGCGGTCGAGGGCTTCCTGCTCCTCGATCACGCGCCGCAGGAACAGGGTGAGCTCGGAGAGGCTCTGCCACTCGGCCATCGCGGTCAGCGCCGCGTCGAGGCCGCGGAGCAGGCGGTCCTGGGCCTCGAGGAGGGCGGCGACCTCGGCCGCGCCGCCCCTCGCCGCGGCCGCCGCGGCGTCCTGGGCGGCGGGGGCGAGGGGATCGGCCACCTCGACGACGGCCTCGAGGGCCGCGATCATCTTGTCGATCACGCCCGTGTCGAAGATCAGGCGTTCGCGGCGGGCCGTCACGACCTCGCGGAGCAGGGACCACGGGAAGACCTCGGCCTCGTCGGCTCCCTCCGCCGGGGCGCCCGGGCCCTTCACGTCGGACGCGCGCGTGAAGGTGGCGCGATGGCGCCGCTCGAGGATCCCGAGGATGCGGTCCGTGGGCACGTCGGGCCCGAGGCGCGCGTACGCGTACGTCGCGAAGATGCCCGCGACGGTGCGGGCGGAGCGTTCGGCGTCGCCGCGCACCTTGCCCTGGCGGAACTGCACGTCCCGCAGGACCTGCCGCTCCGCGTCGCCAATCTCGGTCCCCGCGGTCACGAGCGCCGCGGTCGTGTCGCGAAGCGCGCGAGCGTCGACCCGAAGGCCGTCGAACTCGCCCTTCACGCGCGCCCGCTGGCTCGCGAGCCCGCGCTCGAGCTCGTCGGGCCGCAGGACGTCGGCGGCGGTCCACGGGCCCGAGGCCTCCTGGCCCTTCGTGTCGGTCGCGACCACCCGCATCTGGAGACGGGTGGGGGCGACGAGGGGCTTGCCGTCGCCTCCGACGAGGCCCAGGACCTCGACGGGGACGTACGAGAGGATCGCGTCCGCCCCGTACGGGCGGTCGTTCGCGCCGTCGGCGCGCTCCGCGGTGCGTTCCTCGAGCGGCACCCGCACGGGCTGCGCCGCGCCCGCGACGAGGATCTCGAGCGCGAGCGACGCGACCCCGTGGTCGTCGCGGGTCTGCGCGAAGAGCGCGACGCGGCCCCGGACCGTCGTCTCGACGGGACCGCGGGGCCAGACCCACTCGGGCCGCGGCGGGGTGTCGGGCTCGACGGTCAGGTCGAACGAGTCGGACGCCGCGTCGTTCTCGCGGCCGTCGGGCGTCACGATCCGGAGCCGCCAGCGCACGCTCTTCTGCGCCGTCAGCTCGAAGCGGAACGTGTCGCCGTCGCGCGCGAGGTCCACCGCGACCTCGTCGACGAACGCCTCCGCCTTCGCCACGGGCGCGTCGGAGGCGAACGCCACGGCGACGCGCGTGCCCTCGGGCACGCTCAGGTTGCCGCCCTCGACGCGCCGCACCGGCATCCCGAGGTAGGCCGGGAACGTGAGGTCGCAGTGGAGCGACGTCACGCGGGGCGGGACGCGCACGACGACCGCATACGAGGGGACCTCGTCGCGGTCGTCGCCGCCGCGCAGCGTGAACGTGAAGTCACCGCGCACGTCGCGGAACTCGTGCTCGAAGAAGCCCGGCCGCCCGCTCACCGCGCGCATCGTGCGGGCGAGGGGGCGCGTCGGCCCGCCGCTGCCCGTCACGCGGTCGAGAATCTCGACCGAGCCCGGCACCTTGCCGTCCGCCCGCGCAAGGACCGTGAGCGACTGGCCGAGCGCCGCCACGTACGGGGCGGCCGGGTCCTTCTCGGAGACGACGCCCGCGCTGTCCATCAGGACCGCGAGCACGGTCGTCGCCTGGGGCCAGCGCACGTCCTCGAGCGACAGGGACCTCCGGGCCCAGAGGGCCGCGGTCGCCGGCATCGCCAGCAGCGTCACGACGAGCGCCGCCCCGGCGAGCGCCGCGATGCCGGCCTCGCGCCACGCACGGCCGCCCGAGGCCACGCTCGCGAACTCGAGGCCCTCCGCCTCGTGCGCCGCCTCCTCGACGACGCGCGCCATCATCGCGGTGCTCTCGCCGCGGGTGGGCGCCGCGATCTCGCGGTCGAAGTCGAGTGCCGCCGCGACGCGGTCCTCGAGGCGCGCGAAGCGCCCCTCGACCGTCAGGGCCAGCGTGTCGTCGGAGAGGGGGACCCGGAGCGGCGCCACGAGCCGCCGCCCGACCACCCAGGCGATCACCCCGGGCACCCCCGCCACGGCGAAGGCGAAGACCGCCGCGACGGACCGGCGGCGGCGGACGGCGACGTAGAGGCCGAGGACCGCGAGGAGGAACAGGGCCGCCCAGAGGGCGATCGGCAGGCCCTCCGGACGGTCGAGGAGGCCCAGGCGGATGAACCGGCGGACCGCCACCGGGAGGTCGAGGAGCCAGTCGGCCAGGAACCACGCGAGCAGGGCGGCGGCCGTCCACGCGACGACATGCGAGAGCCCCGACAGGGCCGTCAGGCGCCGAACGCGGGCCCGGAGGCGGCCGAGTCGTCGGAGGAGGCTCTCGATCGCGGGGTTCGGCATCAACGCACCGTCAATTGGACTTCGGGGGACGCGGGCCGTTCCACCGCCCCTCCGGGGCGGTAGACGGCACGGAGACGGTACGTCCCCGGGGAGGCGAAGGTACGGTCGAAACGCACCCGGATCGACGTCTCGCCCCGCGGCGGAATCGCGGTCGGCGGCGGGTCGTCAGAGACCAGCAGGTCTGCCGTCACGCGGACCGGCGAGGGCGACCCTCCCGGGGGGGTGACCTCGATCCAGACGGGCGCCCGCACGAGGTCGGGTCCGGGGAGCGGGATCCACCCGCCCGTCGGGTTGCGCAGCATGATGCGCAGCACCACGGCGTCGCCCGCGGCCGGTGCGGCGGTCTCGACCTCGAGCGCGACCGTCGGTCGCGCGTCGAGCGGCCACGGCGCGCCGTCCGGGCGCCCGTCGAGGAAGGCGATCCCGACGCCCGCGGCGAGCGCGACGCCGTTCGCCTCGACCTTCCCCTCCTCGACCGTGACCCGCACGTGCTCGTTGTCCCCGCTCGTCCGGTCGCCACCCGACTTCCAGTTGCCCTGCGCGAGGTCGACACCGAAGCGCGTGCCCCGGTCGACGACCGTCACGGTCGCGGTCTTGACCCGCAGCGGATCCGGAGCGGCCGGCCCCGCGTCGAAGCGCGCGCGACCCGCCGTCAGACGGAGGTCCCGTCCGCCCTCGAGCACGAGGCTCGACCCCGCGTCCAGTGCGATCTCGACGCCGCTCGCAAGCCGCACGCGGGCGGACGCGTCCGACCGCAGCACGTCGCCGACGGCGCCCTCTCCGGCGGGAACCGAGGGGCCCTCGGCGCTGCCGCGGCGCACCTCGGGGCGGCCCTCGAGCACGACGGCGAAGGCCACGCGATCGGACTCGTCCCGGCGACGCGTGGCG
>DATLLK010000537.1:0-3876 GCA_035537895.1 Planctomycetota bacterium | reverse complement strand
GTCGCCTCGACGACGAGCACGCCGGGCCGTCCCCGCGCGAAGCGGCGATACCAGTCGAGGACGTCCTCGGTGACGTAGCCGTCGTCCGTCGCCCGCCAGGGCACCATCGCGGGCACCCACGTCCGCGTCGCGGCCGTGACGTGCGCCCCGAGGCGGACCGGGGAGAACCAGCGCGAGCGCGCCGCCTCCTCGCGGGTCGGCCAGCGCGCGGGGAGCAGCGGGTGGCGGATGCGGGGCGACTCGGAGGCCACCGATCAAGCCTACCCGGCCGTTGAGCCCGCGGACCGCGTCCCCGTAGACTGTCGCCCCCTCCGGAGGACGCCCCGTCCGATGTCCCAGGTACGACCCACCTCGCTCTCCGGCACCCCCTTCGAGTGGAGCCTCGACGGCGGCGTCGGGACGATCACGCTCTCCCGCCCGGAGGTCCTGAACGCGCTTACGTTCGAGGTGTACGCCGCGCTCGCACGGCGCCTGCGGGATCTCCGCGACAACGACGAGGTGAAGGCCCTCGTCATCACGGGGAAGGGCCGCGGGTTCTGCTCGGGCGGCGACGTGGACGGGATCATCGGCGCCCTCTTCGCGCTCGACACGCGGGACGTCCTCGACTTCACGCGGATGACGGGCGAGGTCGTCGAGAACCTGCGCCGCCTCGACCGCCCCGTGATCGCCGCGATCAACGGCGTGGCGGCCGGCGCGGGCGCGGTCATCGCGCTCGCCTGCGACCTGCGGGTGATGGCGTCGGACGCGAAGTTCCACTTCCTCTTCTCGAAGGTCGGGCTCGCGGGGGCCGACATGGGCGCGGCGTACCTCCTCCCGCGGATCGTGGGCCTGAGCCGGGCGACGGAGATGCTGTTCCTCGGCGACGGCGTCGAGGCGGGGAAGGCCCTCGAGATCGGCCTCGTCCACCGCGTCGTCGCGCGCGACGACGTCCTCGCGGAGGCGACCGCGCTCGCGCGCCGCCTGGCCCAGGGCCCGACGATGGCGCTGGGGATGACCAAGCGACTCCTCGTCCACGAGGCGTCGATGGACCTCTCCTCCGCGATCGAGTCGGAGGCGGTCGCCCAGGCGCTGCTGCTCCGGGCGAAGGACCACCGCACCTTCTACGACGCCTACCGTGCGGGCCGCCCGCCGACGTTCGAGGGGCGGTAGCGGCGATGTCGGACTACGCCGACCGGTACGGCCTGCCCGCCGAGGTCGAGGCGTGGCGGACCCGTGCCCAGCGCTTCGCCGTCGAGCGCCTGGCGCCGCTCTCGCGCGAGGCGGACCGCGAGCGGCGCTTCCCGGTCGAGGTGATCCCCGAGATGGCGGCCGAGGGCCTGATCGGGGCCCCCCTCCCTCGCGAGCACGGCGGCGGCGGCGTGGGCGCGCTCGCCGACGCGGTGATCGCGGAGGAGATCGGCCGCGTCGACGGGAGCGTCCGGGGCTTCCTCGCCGTCCACGTCGGGCTCGTGGCCCGCACGATCGCGCACTTCGGCACCCCCGAGCAGCAGCGGACCTGGCTGCCGCGCATGGTGAAGGGCGAGGCGATCGGCTGCTTCTGCTTGACCGAGCCCGGCGCGGGCAGCGACGCGGGAGCCCTCGCGGCGCGGGCCTTGGACGACGGCGACCACGTGCGGCTGACCGGAGAGAAGACGTGGATCACGAACGCGCGCCTCGCCCGGGTGGCGCTCGTGTTCGCGAACGCCGAGCCGGCGCTCGGCAGGAAGGGCCTCGAGTGCTACCTCGTGCCGACGGACACCGAGGGCTGGCAGACCGAGCCGATGGAGGGGATCGAGCTGGGCCACCGCGCGAGCGACCATGCGCGGGTCCACCTGCGCGACGTGCGGGTGCCGGCGTCCTCGCGCCTCGGGCCGCGCCGCGAGGGCTTTCGCGTCGCGATGGGCGGGCTCGACCACGGGCGGTTGAACGTCGCGGCGGGCGCGACGGGGATCCAGGCCGCCTGCCTCGACCTCGCGGTCGAGTGGTCGCGGTCGCGACGCCAGTTCGGCTCGAGGATCGGCGACTTCCAGCAGGTCGGCGCCGCCCTCGCGGACATGAAGGTGGCGCTCGAGGCCTCGCGGCTCCTCGTCCACCACGCCGCCCGCCGGATGGACCGCGGCTCGCGCGCGACGGCGGAGACGAGCGCGGCGAAGCTCTTTGCGACCGAGGCCGCGCTGCGCGCCTCGACGCAGGCGCTCCGTCTCCACGGCGCGCGGGGCTACACGGACGAATTGCCGCTCGAGCGCCACTACCGGGACGCGATCGCCTTGACGATCTACGAGGGCACCAGCGAGATCCAGCGCGTGATCCTGTCGCGCGACCTCCTGGGCAAGGACCGATCGGAGGGGACGGCGTGAGGAAGGACATCCCGTACTGGAACCCGAAGATGGAGACGATGCCGCGGGAGGACCTGCGGCGCCTCCAGGGAATCCGCCTGCGCGCGGCGGTCGAGCGGGCGTGGGAGCGCAGCCCGTACCACCGCCGGCTCTTCGAGCGCGCGGGCGTCAACCCCAGCCAGGTGCGCCGCGTCGAGGACGTCGCGCGCCTGCCCTTCACGACCCGCGAGACGTGGATGGAGTGCCAGGCCGAGCACCCGATGTTCGGCGACATGCTCGCGCTCCGTCCCGACGACGCCATCCGCTACCACATGACGAGCGGCACGACGGGCCGCCGCCCGCTCCGCGTGCTCGACAGCCGCGTCGACTGGAAGTGGATCGCGGAGTGCTGGTGCTACGCCTTCCACGGGTTCGGCGTGCGGCCCAACGACATCGTGTTCTTCGCGTTCTCCTACGCCACCTTCATCGGCTTCTGGGGCGCGCACTACGGCTGCGAGAAGATGGGCTGCCTCGTGCTCCCGTCGGGCAACACGGCGACCCCCGACCGCGTGAAGACGATCCACGAGATGGGCGCGACCGTCGTCTGCGCGACCCCGACCTACGCGCTGCGCCTCGCGCAGGAGGCGCGGTCGCTGGGCATCGACCTCCCCTCGGGCGCGGTGCGCCGGGTGATCGTCTCGGGCGAGCCCGCGGGCTCGATCCCCGCGACCAAGCGCCTCCTCGAGACGCAGTGGGGCGCCAAGGTCGCCGACACGGCCGGCATGACCGAGCTCGGCACGATCATGATGTTCGAGTGCGAGCACCAGCCCGGCGGCGCGCACATCATCGAGAACCACTTCCTCGAGGAGGTGATCGACCCCGCGACGGGGAAGGAGGTCGGCTACGGCGAGCAGGGCGAGCGCGTCGTGACCTCGTTCGGGCGCGGGATGATCCCGGTCTTCCGCTATCGCACGCGGGACCTCGTCGTGAAGGTGCCGCACGACAAGTGCGGCTGCGGCCGCACGTTCGACATCTACGAGGGCGGGATCCTCGGGCGCGTGGACGACATGCTGCTCGTGCGCGGGACCAACGTGTACCCGCGGGCGATCGAGGGGATCGTGCGCGAGTACGAGGCCGTCGACGAGTTCCAGGTCCGCCTCTGGACGGCCGACGGGATCCGGGACGAGATCGAGGTCCGCTGCGAGGTGCGCCCGGGGCACGAGTCGCTCTGGGACAAGGTGAGCCGGCGGCTCGCGGCCGACCTCGCCGGCGCCCACGAAGGCTTGAACATCCACGTGTCGCAGGCGGCCACCGGCTCGCTCCCGCGGTTCGAGCTGAAGGCGCGGCGCGTGAAGGACGAACGGATCGTCAAGGGGAGCGGAGCATGAAAGACACCCTGGGCCGCGACGTGACGCCCGTCGAGCAGCGGCTCGTCGACGCGTACACGGCGATCGCCGACCTCTTGAAGACGCCGGGGCTTGCGCCCACGACGGAGGCCAACCTGAAGGAGGCCGCCGCGGCGCTCTTCGTCGCGATGAACGAGCTCGCGCTCGTCGCGGAGCGCCCGGACGCGCTCGGCCTG
>DATLLK010000536.1:0-5614 GCA_035537895.1 Planctomycetota bacterium | reverse complement strand
CCGGCGCCGAGGGGTCGGGGCTCCCGAGAGGCGGGAGTCGCCCTTGTCCGTCCGGCGACGGGCGGGCTATCCTACGGCGCTTGTCCCGGGAGGCTTTGCGACGACGCCATGACACCGAGTGCCCCGTCCCTTGTCCGTATGTCGCTCGTCGCGCTCGCCGCCGCCCTCCTCCTGCCCGGCTGCGCCGGCCGGGGCCGGCGGCCCGCCTACACGTCCGACATCGAGGCGGTCATCCCGTCCGGGACGGTCAGCCTCAACCGGGGCGACTGGGTCATGGGCGAGACGAGAGGCGTGTGGAAGGTCGAGGCCCAGCCCGCGACCACCAACGCCGCCCCCGAGCGGCTGGGTTACGTGACGGCGCGGCTCTACCGCGAGGTCCGCGGCGGCCCCACCTTCACGATGTACGAGGTCTCGACGCTCGACCGCTCGGAGATCATCGGCACGGTCGACTCGCTCGGGAACGCGCAGCGCTTCCGCCCGCGCCGCGACGGGGGCATCGACACCGAGAAGGTGGGCAACAACACCCTGCCCCTCTCCGTCCAGGCGATCTTCTCGACGATGCGCCCCGTGACGCTCGTGGCGACGACGGAGCGGGCGCTCGCGTTCGAGGCCCTCGACCTCAATCGCGACGGCACGCTCGACGAGGTCGAGTTCCCGCGCCAGAAGGACCGGATGATCTCCCCCGACCTCAACAAGGACGGGAAAGTCGACTTCCAGGAGTTCGACGCCGCCGACGACCTGTAGCGGCGCGCGGGCTGGGGGCGCTCGGGGCCGCTTCCTCCTCCTCGCGTACCAAGGCGTACGCGTCGTCGTCGTCATCGGCCCTCCGCACCCCATCCAGCGGGCCGCGGGGGGGTCTCACGGGCGGAGACGAAGCGCAGCGGTTCAGAGGCGAAGAAGCGCTACGAACGCTTGCGGCGGGGCTTGGCGGCGGGAGCCGCCTTGGAACGGGCGGCGAGCTTGCGGGCGGCGGTCTTCTTGGCCATCAGGGACGGCTTCGCCTTCGCGCGGGGCTTCGCCTTCCGGGCCGGGGGCGCCTCCGGCTCGCCCTCGGGCGGGCGCTCGGAGTCGGGCGCGTTGCCGGCGTCGGCGCCGGCGATCGCCGCCTTGCGGGTGACCCGGCGGCGCTTGGCGGGGACGGGCACGGGTTCCGGCTCGGGGGCCTTGGTCGAGACCCGCGGGGCGTCCGACCACAGGAGCTCGAGGTCGTAGCGGGCCCGCGTCTCGGGGTCGAAGACGTGCACGACCACCGAGCCCAGGTCGAGGCAGATCCACGAGCCCGAGTCGAGGCCGGCCTTGCTGATCGCGTACCGCTTCTCGCCCTTCAGCGTCCGGACGACGTGCTCCGCGATCGCCTGGTTCTGCCGCGCGCTCTGCCCCGACACGACGACGAAGAAGTCCGTGTAGTCCACGAGGGCGCGGACGTCGAGGATCACGATGTCGGCGCCGCGCCGCTCGTCGGCGAGGACGGCGATGTGACGCGCGACGTCGAGCGTGTCGGAGGCGGCGGCCGGATCGGTCATGCGGGCTCCCGGGGGATCGACCCGAAGCCTATCCCGCCCTCCGGCGCGAGGCACCGATTGGCGGGGAAGGGCCCCGGCGTCACGGCAGGAGGGGTTTCAGGGCGGCCGTGACGCGGTCTTCCCCGAGCGTGCGCGCGTACGCGTCGAGCAGATCGCGCGCGTCCTGCGCCCGCGGCGGTCGTTCGTCGAGGGCGGCCGCGACGTGGGCGACGAGGCGGAGGCCCGCGCGCAGGCGCACGGCCGCGGAGGCCCGGTCGCCCGGGTCGAGGACCATCTCGTCGAGGACGCCCTCGGCCCGGCGAAGCGTCTCCTCGCCCCCGTCGAGGAACGGGCGCGGGTCGCCCCCGCGCGCCAACCGCGTCGCGGCGAGCCAGGGCGCCGCGCGCGCCACCACGTCGAGGTGGATGCGCCCGCGACCGGGGATCTCCGGACCGACCCGGACGGCGGCGAGCAGGCTCTCGAATCCCTCGCGCTCGGGGTCCCGTCCCTCCTTGGCGAGCGCCTCGGCGACGGCAGGATCGCGCGCGGCGACGAAGAGGCACAGGTCGGCCCGGCGGTAGAGCAGGCGCTGCGAGTCGGGGACGCGCTCGAGAGCCCGGCCGGTCAGGGCGAACGCTTCCCGCCACCAGCGCACGCGACCCTCCGGCGTGGGCGCGAGAGGCAGGAGGTCGCGCGAAAGGGTCTCCGCGAGATGGTCGGCGCCCGCGTCGTTGCCCGGGTCGATCTCGAGGATCCGCCGGTACACGGCCGCCATCTCGTCCGTGCGGCCCTCGCGCCGCAGCGCCTCGGCGCGGAGGAACAGGATGCCCGTCGCGACGGTCCGCCCGCCGCCGAGCGCCGCGGCCGGGTCCCGCGGGGCCTCCCCCGCGTCGAGCACGCCGAGGAGGGACGCGCCGGCGAGGGCCGCGACGCCGAGCGCGACGCGCGGGAGGGACGTCACGCGCCGGCCTCCCGCGCGGGGAGGAGCGCGGCCAGCAGGAGGCAGACGAGCGCGTGGAGCGCCGCGGGTCCGAGGGCCGCGAACGCCCCCCACCCGAGCGCGCGTCCCGCGGCGGCTTCGGAGGCGGCGCGCACGACGGAGAGGTCGGGGGAGACCGCGACCGCCGCGCGCAGGATGGCGGAGGCCGGTCCCCCGCCCGCGACCGCGTCGGCGTCGGCCGCGAGCGTCAGGAGCGCGGGGGCCGCCGCCCCGACGAGCATCAGCACGCCCGCGGCGGCCGCCGCGGTCGGCGCGGAGACGCCGCGCGAGAACAGGACCGCGAGCGGTGCGCCGAGCGCGCCGGCGATCCCGAGAAGGAGGCTCGCCAGCAGGAGGTTGCCGCCGAAGGAGGCGCTCGCCCCCACCCGCCGCGCCCCGGTCACCCGCAAGTCGACGCGCGGGTCCGCGGAACGCACCTCCACCGGGCCGCCCGGGACCTCGAGGCGCGCGGTGCCGCGGACGGGCAGCATCTCCGTTCGCGACGAGGCCGCCAGGGTGACCGTCGCCGGGACCGTGCCGAGGCTCGTGGCGTCGAGGTCGCGGTACCGGGGGACGAGGTCGATCTCCAGCGTCCCGGGCTCCGGCCCGACGTCGATCACGGCGCGGCCGTCGGCGAGCGTCTCGACGCGTTGCGGGGTCGTCCGCCAGGTCGGCACCGTCGCGCCCGACCCGCCGAGCAGCGGCAGCGCGGTCGCGCCGACCGCGAGGCTCGCCGCGAGCGCCGCGAGGGCGCCCGTGACCGCGGGCGCCGCCCGTCGCGCGGGCGCGGGGAGGGCGAGGGCGGCGAGGAAGCGGGCATCCCCCGAGGCACGGTCGACGGGATGCGCGCCCGCCGAGCCCACGGCGACGAGGGCGCCGAGGACGCCCGCGAGGAGGAGCACGGCCTCCGTCGCGGCGCCCGCGCCCCCGCTCCCCGACGGCAGGAGCGCCGCGCCGGCGACGGCGAGCAGCACGAGCAACCCGAGCGGGATCGCCGCGGCGGAGCGCGCGCGGCGGCGCGCGTGCCACGCGAAGAGGGGCAGGAGGCCGCTACCCACCCGCGGTCCGCCGGAAGAGCGGGAGGAGGGAGGGCGAGTCGTCGCCCGCGAGCAGGTCGCCGACCGGCGCGTCGGCGCGGCCGCGCCCGCGGGCGAGCACGACCGCCCGATCGCAGGCGCCCTCGACGGTCACGCGGTCGTGCGTCGAGAGGAGGATCGATCCGCCGCCCTGCCGATGCCGCGCGAGCAGACCGAGGACGTCCTCCGTGCCGAGGGGGTCGAGCCCGCTCGTGGGCTCGTCGAGCACGAGGAGGGCCGGACGGGCGACGAGCGCCGCCGCGAGCGCGACGCGCCGCGTCATCCCGCGCGAGTAGGTCGTGACGGCGCGGGAGGACGCGCCGCGGTCGAGCCCGCACGCCTCGAGCGCCGCGAGCACGCGCGCGCGGCGCTCGCGCCGCGGGACGCCCTGCGCCGCGGCGACGAAGTCGACGTACTCGCGCCCGGTCAGGGCGGGGAGGCCCCGCGACTCCTCGGGGACGTAGCCGGTCGCGCCCCGCGCCGCGCGGTGGCCCGCCGGCCCGCCGAGGACCCGGACCGATCCGCCGCGGGGCGCCTGGAGGCCGAGCACGACGCGGATCGTCGTGCTCTTGCCGCTCCCGTTGGGGCCGAGGAGAGCCAGCGACTCGCCGCGCCGGACGGCGAAGGACAGTCCTTCGAGCGCGCGGACGGCCCGCGCGCCCCGGCCGTACGTGCACGAGAGGTCGCGGACCTCGATCGCGGGGTCGGAATCGGGCGGGGCCACGGCCGGATCCTACCCGGCGACCCGTGACCGACGGGGGGCGCCGTGCGTGATGAAGAGGTGCGCCGCCCGCTCTTCCGCTCCGAGCCCGTCGCCGCCCGCGAGGAGGCCGCCCGCCGCCTCCTCGAGCGCGGGCTGGCCGCGGCGGTCGTCGTCGCGCTGCTGTTGCCGATGGTCGCGCGTCCTCCAGCGTCCCTCCCGAGCGCTGGCGCGCTCCTCGAGTCGCTGCCCGTCGACGTCGCGGGCGACCCGCCCTGGCGACTGAGCCTCCTGCCCGGCCTCGGGCCCGTCCGGGCCGACGCCGTCGTTCGCGACCGCGAGGCGAACGGGCCGGTCGTCACGCTGGCCGATCTCGAGCGCGTCCCGGGGATCGGCCCCAAGACGATCGATGCGCTGCGGGCCCACGGCGCCGTCGTCGCCACGGAGCGTCGCGGCACCTCGGGACCTGCGTCGGTCGCGTCGGTCGCGTCGGAGGAACACGCGCGCCGGTAGCATCGGCCGGATGCTCGACCCGGCCCCCTACCTCACGTTCCTCGCGAACGCCCTCGCCGAGGACGTCGGCCGGGGCGACGCCACGGCGAACGCGCTCGTGCCCGAGGGCGCGCGGAGCGAGGCGGAACTGGTCGCGAAGGCGGACGGCGTGCTCGCGGGCCTCGCGCTCCTCGAGCCCACGGTCCGCATCCTCGACCCCGACGCGTCGGTCGAGACGAAGGCGCAGGACGGTGACCGTGTGACCGACGGCCAGGTCCTCGCGGTGATCCGCGGACGCTCGCGGGCGATCCTCGCCTCCGAGCGCACCGCGTTGAACGTCCTGCGCCACCTGTCCGGCATCGCGACCCTGACGCGCCGCTTCGTGGACGCCGTCGCGGGACTGCCCGTCACCGTCCTCGACACGCGCAAGACCACGCCCGGCTGGCGCGACCTCGAGAAGTACGCGGTCCGGTGCGGCGGCGGGAAGAACCACCGCCTGCGCCTCGACGATGGCGCGATGCTGAAGGAGAACCACCTCCTCGCTTCCTTCGGCCGGACGGGCCCGGCGGCGATCTCCGAGGCCGTCGACCGCCTTCGCGCGAACCTGCCGAAGGGATTCCCCCTCTGCGTCGAGGTCGAGACCCTCGAGGAACTCGCGGCCGTGGTCGACGAGGGCGCCGAGATCCTGATGCTCGACGGCTTCTCGCGCGACGACCTGCGCCGCGCGGTCGCCGCCGTGAAGGGCGCGAAGGGCGGGAAGGGCGCGAAGCCGCTGCTCGAGGCGACGGGAGGCATCACCCTCGAGACCGTCCGCGCGATCGCGGAGACCGGCGTCGACCGCATCTCCGTCGGCGCCCTGACGCAC
>DATLLK010000535.1:0-3017 GCA_035537895.1 Planctomycetota bacterium | reverse complement strand
GGTTCCGGCGCCGTTCCGGGAGGGCCGAGGGGACGGACGCCGCGCGGTGCGGCATGCTGGGGGCATGGACCCCGCCGACGGCGCCTCCGCGGCCTTCTCGCCCCCGTTCGCCGACCATCTGCGCCATCCGCGCAATGCCGGGACGCTCGCCCCCGCGTCGGTCACGCACCGCGGCGCCTGCGACGACCCCGCGTGCGGCGACCGCCTGACGCTCGACCTCCACGTCGAGGACGGGGTCGTGCGGGAGAGCCGGTTCCGCGTCGAGGGGTGCGTCGGGGCGATCGCCTGCGGCAGCGCGCTGACGACCCTGCTCGCCGGCCGGGCCGCGCTCCCCGATGCCGTCACGGCCGGGGAGATCGAGGCCGCGCTCGGGGGCGTCCCCTCCGCCAAGCGGCACGCGCTTCGGCTCGCGATCGCGACCTGGCGCGCCGCGCTCGCGGGCCCCGTGCATCGGACCTGATGCAGGGGGACCGTCACGGCGCCGCCGGTGGCCCCGGCGCGCTCACCCGCGCTTGGTGGCCGGTCGCGCACGGGTAGCATCGCCGCCTCGGTCGGCACGGAGGTCGTCATGGCGAAGATGAAGGTGAAGTCGAAGCCCGCGGTCGCGAGCAAGCCCCCGGCGAAGAGCGCGCCGAAGAAGGCGCCCGTCGCCGCCGCGGCCGCCTTCGCGGGCCGTGCGAGCGGCCTGGCCGCGCCCGCCAAGGCGGCTCCGCCCGCGCCCGCGAAGCCCGCGAAGGCGAGCGCGCCGGCAAAGAAGCCGGCCGTGCCGGCGGCCGCGAAGCCGGCGGCGCCCCGCAAGGCGGCCCCCACGCCCATCAAGACGACCGGCAAGACGCACCGGATCGCCCTCCTGCTCGGCGACGGCACGGGCCCCGAGCTCGCCGAGGCGACGCGCCGCGTGCTGGACGCGACCGGCGTCAGGTTCGACTGGGTCGAGGTCGAGGCCGGCGTGGACGTCCACGCCCGCGAGGGGACCCCGCTCCCGCAGCGCACGCTCGACGCGATCAAGTCGTGCGGGATCGCGATCAAGGCGCCGGTCACGACGCCCGTCGGCACCGGGTTCCGCAGCGTCAACGTGGCGCTGCGCAAGGAGTTCGACCTCTACGCGTGCCTCCGGCCCTGCAAGTCGTACGCGGGCGTGCGGAGCCGCTACACGGGCATCGACCTCGTCATCGTGCGCGAGAACACCGAGGACCTCTACGCGGGCATCGAGTTCGAGCGGGGCACGCCCGAGAACGAGATGGTCCGCCGCGTGATCGTGGAGCAGTCCAAGCGCCCGATCCGCGAGGACAGCGGCCTCTCCATCAAGCCGATCAGCGTGTTCGGCACGGAGCGCATCCACCGCTTCGCGTTCGAGTACGCCCGCTCGCACGGCCGGAAGAAGGTCACGACCGTCCACAAGGCCAACATCATGAAGCACACGGACGGCCTGTGGCTCGCGACCGCGCGCGAGGTGGCGAAGCAGTACCCCGACATCGAGTTCGAGGACCGCATCGTCGACAACATGTGCATGCAGCTCGTGCAGAAGCCCGAGCTCTACGACGTGCTCGTGCTGCCCAACCTCTACGGCGACATCCTCTCCGACCTGGCCGCGGGCCTCGTCGGGGGGCTCGGGGTCGCCCCGGGCGGCAACATCGGCGACACGATGGCGATCTTCGAGGCGACCCACGGGTCGGCCCCGAAGTACAAGGGCCAGGACAAGGTGAACCCGACGGCCATGATCCTGTCGGGGATGCTGATGCTCGAGCACATCGGCGAGGTCGACGCCGCGAAGCGGCTCGAGGCCGCCGTCGCGCGGGTCATCCGCGAGGGCAAGCGCGTCACCTACGACATGAAGCCCGACCGCGACGACCCGACGGCCGTGGGCACGGCCGCGATGGCCGACGCCATCGCCGACGCGCTCGCCTCCGCGTAGTCGCGCGACCGTTGCAGGCGGCGGGGGGGCCCGTGCCCCCGCCGACCGGCGCTACGACCCGAACAGGTTGTCGAGCGTCTTGGCCGAGCCCTTGCGGAAGGCGGCGTCGCCCTCCGTCGGCGCCGTCGGCGGGGCGGCCGCGGCCTCCTGCTGCTTCTTGCGGAAGATCGCGGCGAGGCGCTTGGCCGCCTCCGAGGCGTAGAGGCGGACCATCCCGACGGTCGTCGCCTCGTCGAAGATCGCGGTCAGGAGCGCGCGGTCGCCCACGAGCGAGAGCTGGATGTTGTCGCTGCGGCCCTGGTGGAAGAGGGCCGTGAACTCCTGCTCGCCGAGGAGCTTGGCCATCTCGCGGGTGGCCGCGAAGGAGCCCGCGACGAGGGCGCTGATCGTGTCGAGGTCGATCCGCTTGGACGTGCCCCGGTGCGTCACCATGTGCCCGTCGCGGTCGACGAGGAGGGCGCACTTGGCGGCGCTCTGCTTCAGGAACGCGTCGAGGATCGCGTTGATCGCGTCCACGTCGTCTTCGTAGAAGACGAGGCGCGAGTCGCGCAGGCTCTGGTCGGTGGTGCCCATGGGTTGCCTCCGCTTCTCCTAGCGCAACTGCGTCAGCGCGAACCAGGCGGCGCCGGCGATCAAGCCGAGCAGCCCGAGGATCGCGAGGAACTTGCCGCCTCCGCGCGAGGGACGGCCGAGACCCGAGACCCGGACGATGCGCTCGTTCACCGATCGCGTCACGATCGGCACCGCGGGCTTGCGCGGCGCGGGGGGCGACAGCGACGTCCTCGTGCCGGGAGCCGAGGCTCGCGACCCGCTCGACTTCGGCGCGGGGGCCGCCGGGGCCCCGAGCGGCTGGCTGCGCGGCGGAGCGAGGGGCTGCGTGCGCGGCGCGGCGGCGGGCGCCGCGGGCGGCGGCGTGCGGCCCGCGACGGCCGCGGGGCCCACGATCTGGGCCGGCCCGGCCGCCGCGGGCGCGGGGAGCGGCGACGCGAAGGCGCCCGTGCCCGCGGGCGGCCGCGGCGGCAGGACGCCTCCGATCCCCGTGCCCGACGTCGGGCACGGGGATCGGAGGCGTCCTGCCGCCGCGGCCGCCCGCGGGCACGGG
>DATLLK010000534.1:0-2057 GCA_035537895.1 Planctomycetota bacterium | reverse complement strand
TCGTAATGGAGCCGCGTCGCGTCGTGCTCGTGGACGACGAAACTCAGGTCCTTCGCCTTGGCGCGCTTCGCGCGCCCGCGGGGCTCGGGCGTCTTCGCGAAGTCGCGCTTCTTGTGGTAGCGAGCGAGGCCCACGAGCGGTCATGCGCGCTTGCGGCGCGCGGTCTTCGGGGCGCTGCGTGGCCGCGACGCGGAGGCGATGCGCGTGCGACCCTTCATGCTGCGCTCGAGGAGGGGCATCAGGTCGAGCACCTCGCCACGCTCCGGGCGGGCGCGCTCGGCCGGCGCCTCGACGACGTGGGCCTTGCCGGCCTTCGCCTTGCGCTGGACGAGCGCCAGGATGTCGTCGTGGTACTCGTCGCGGTAGGCGGAGGGGTTCCACTCGGCGCTCATGCTCTCGATCAGCTTCTCGGCGAGCGCCGTCTCCTTCGCCGTGACCCCGAGATCGTCGAGGGAGTCCTTCGGGAGCGCGAGTCCCTCGGGGCCGCGGACCTCGTGCGCATATCGCAGAACGTCGAGCACCAGGGCGTCGCCGCGCACGCCGAGGGCGGCGAGGCGCTGCCGCGTGCGGAGCACGACCTTCGCGATCCCGACGCGGCCGGTCGTGCGCAGGGCCTCGCGCAGGAGCGCGTACGACTTGCTCTTCCGGCCCTTCACGGGCTCGAGGTAGTAGGGCGAGTCCCAGTAGACGGGGTCGATCTCGGCGCCGTCGACGAAGTCGAGGATCTCGATCGTCTGGGAGGCCTCCACGTTGGCGGACTTGATCTCGTCGTCGGACAGCACGACGTACTCGCCCTTCTCCCGCTCGTAGCCGCGCACGATGTCGCCCCAGGCGACGGGCTTTCCCGTCGACTTGTTGACGCGCTCGTAGCCCACGGGCGAGAGGTCCCGCTTGTCGAGCAGCGTGAAGGAGATGCCCTGCTCCCGCGCGATCGCTCCGTGCAGCGCGACGGGGATCTCCACGAGACCGAAGGTCACCGTCCCCTTCCAGATCGCGCGCCGGGAGGACCCCTCCTCGGAGTCCTCGTCGCGCGCAGTGGACCGACGACGGCGTGAGGACGAGGCGGGACTCATCGGCAGCCCTCCGGGGGGATCGGTCGCGGACCGCCCATGGGTTCGATGCCACCGGCCGCGGGGCAGGGCCCGGGGACGGGGGCAGTGGCCCCGGCCGACTTGACCGGGGACCCGGTGCCTTCGTTCTGCCTAGCGGCGCCGACTAGCGGCGCGACCGGCGCCCGCCCTCGAACGCGGAGAGGTCGGCGAGGACGGCGATGACCATCACCACGATCGAGAACGTGCCGCGGACGCCGCCCTCCGTGTTCACCATCCACGCGTAGGCGAGCGTCGTGAAGGGAAGGAACACGATGCCAAGGATCATCAGGAGGGGGTTGTTCGCGTACGCCTTGACGAAGAACGTCGTGAACAGCCACAGCACGACGCTGACGACGCGGGGCGCCAGCACCGCCACGAGGGCGACGAGACAGGGCATCGCACGGACCTCCCTTGATGTCGGCCGCGCGACGGCCGGATTGCGACGCGAAGCGCGTCGTCAGGACGAGCGGCTGGTCTTCCTCTTCCGCTTGCCGGGCGCCTTCGGGACCTTGCCGCCGGCGCGCCGCGCCTCGGAGAGGCCGATCGCGATCGCCTGCTTGCGGCTGCGCACCACCTTGCCGGAACGGCCGGAGTGGAGATCGCCGCGCTTCATCTCCCGCATCGCGCGCGCCACCTTGCGGGCGGCCAGGTCGCCGTAGCGGTTCGGGGCCTTCGCCTTCTTCCGCGAGGTCATCGATCCCTCCTCGGATCCTCCGGGGAACGGGCAGGTTGGGGCCGAGGCGTCGTCCCCGGCGGCGGAACGGTCGGCTCCCCCGCGGGGGACGCGTCGAGCCGCGACGGTCGCTGCGCCGCGACGTGGCAGCCGGGGTGCCCGCAGCCGCAGACGCCGGCCGCTCCCGACGCGGCGTCGCGGGCGCACGCGGGGCTGCAGTACGTGATGCCGTCGATGAACAGCGGTGCCTTGCTGCACGAACAGCCGGAATGCGCGCAGGCCATGGGTACCTC
>DATLLK010000533.1:0-2195 GCA_035537895.1 Planctomycetota bacterium | reverse complement strand
AGACGGAGAGCAGCGGCGGATGCCCGGCCTGTCCCTCGCCCGGGTCCCAGAAGGAGCCGGCCCGGGCATCGCTGCCCCACGCGCCCCCCGGGCCGCACCGTCGCCAGCCGGACCGCTCGAGCAGGAGGACGCTCTTCGTCACGCCCCCGAACCCGATGGTTGCGAGCGCGCGGTGGAGGCGCGCAGGCAACGGCGGCGAGAACGTGACGCGAAGGAGCGGGCGCGGCGGCAGCGCGACCACGACACCGTCCCCTTCGAAGGTGCGCATCTTGCGCCCCACGCGCGCCGACACGACGCACCCGCGCCGCGTCCGCTCGACGTGCGTCACCGGGGCGCGGAGCACGACCGACTCCGCGAGGCCCGCCGCGAGGCGCTGCGGCAACTGGTCGTTGCCACCGCGGATCCGATAGAACGTGGCCCTTGGCCCGCCGCCGCCTCCGGTCCACTCGTCGACCAGCTGGAGCAGCGACAGGCGCCGCGGGCTCGCGAGCATCATTCCCCGTGAGAGGCTCCGGCACGACCGGCGCGTCTGCGCGTCGGCCTCGACGGTGTCGAGCCAGTCCTCGACCGACACCCGTGCGAGGCGGGCGGCGAGCGGCGACGACCAGGAGCGGCGTGCGCGTCGCCACGCACGCGCCATCGGGGCGAGGAAGTCGTCGAGCCGCGCCCAGCCGCGCTGCCCGTGGGTCCCTGCGTCCTCCCACATCGCGAACCTTCGTCGAAGGACGCGGACGCGGGAGAGTCCCACCTCGTCGAGGAGGGCGAGCGTGCGCGCGTTCCCCTCCTCCAGGAGCTCGCCGCCGAGCTCGCCGTGCGCTCCGCCGGAGAAGCGGCGGTACGTCCGCACGCGCCCGCCGACGACTCCCGTCGCCTCGATCACGCGCACGCGCAGGCCGCGCTGCGTCAGCCGCCGCGCCGCCACGAGGCCGGCGAGACCGGCGCCCAGGACGAGCGCAGTCCTTCCAACGAGTGCCCGGGGAGGCGGCAGCCTCGGCATCGTGGATGGAGCGTAGCGCGCGGGCCTCGGCTCAGTACAGCCCCGACGGCGGCAGGTCGCGCGGCGAGGTCTCCTCGCTCTCCACCGACTCGACGATGCCGTCCGTGATGCGGCCGCGCCACCCGCCGGTCGGCGCGCGCCGCGACTCGATGAAGGACTTGAAGCTCTCGAGCTCTCTTCCGATCCGCAGCGCGACGAGGCCGATGGCGTCGGCCGTCTTCTGGCTCAGGCCCTGGGGTTCGTAGTCGAGCGCGACGCGAAGGCGCGTCCGCGTCGGGCTCATGGGCTCGAAGGTGAGGCGCCCCTCGTGCTTCGCGCCGCTCGTCGAGCGCCAGGCGATCACCTGATCGGGGCGCTGTTCGACGATCTCCGCGGTCCACCCGACCCGCTGGCCGGCGATCCGCGCGTTCCACGCGACGTGCGCGGGGTCCAGCTGCTCCACCGACTCGACGCCCTCCATGAACCTCGGGAATTCCTCGAACTGCGTCCACTGGTCGTAGGCGGTGCGCAGCGGCACCTCCACCTGCACCGCGTTCTCGACGTGCGTCATGAAGAGGACTCCTTGTCGGCGGGCCGAGCCGGGATGGCGACGGGCACAGAGGCTTCGATGCCGGAATCGGGCCAGGGCCCCCTCCGGGTGCCCGCGAACCGCCCGCCGCACGCGGCTTACGCGGCCGGTCCGGGGAGAAGGGAGGCCGCCAGGAACTCCTGGATCGTGTCGAGGAATCGGAACGTCGTGTCGCGCCGAAGGTCGGTCGAGAGGGCCTCGACATCCTTGCGGTTTCCGGCCGGCAGCAGGATCTCGCGAATCCCGGCGCGGTGGGCAGCGCTCACCTTCTCCCGGATCCCCTCGACCTCGAGGATGTGGCCTCGGAGCGTGAGTTCCCCCGTCATCGCCACGTCGGAGCGCACCCGGCGCCGCGTGAACACGGAGACGATCGCCGTCACGAGGGCGACGCCCGCGCTCGGCCCGTCCTTGCGCACGCCGCCTTCGGGGGCGTGCACGTGCAGGTCGAGGTTCTCGACGGTCTCCTCGCGAAAGCCCAGCTCGAGCGCGTTCGCCCGCGCCCACGAGTACGCGATGTCCGCGCTCTCGCGCATGACGTCGCCCAGCCGGCCCGTCACGACGATGTGGCCCGCCCCCTTCATCGACGCGACCTCGATCCACTGGACGACGCCGCCGTCGGCCGTCCACGCC
>DATLLK010000532.1:0-2600 GCA_035537895.1 Planctomycetota bacterium | reverse complement strand
TAGAGATGACCGATTTGCCGCGGGACGATCGGTCAGGTTTCGTCGGGCGGGAACGCAATCCTGACCGATTTGCCGCGGGACGATCGGTCACCAGTTCGGTCGGTGGCTCGGCCACCTACCGCGCTGCGGCGGCGGCCATCGTGTCTAGGGCAGTCGCACCTCGACGCCCCAGTCCGCCCGGCGCGTGGTGGGAGATGCGGACGCCGTGGCGAGATCAGGGGGCTCCCGCCCGTGCGGGAGGCGGCCGTCGCCCTCGGCGCAGGGGGGCGGCACCGGGCTCCTCGGGTCGACGGCGATGCGGAAGGCCTGGGCCGACAGGCGCTCGTAGCGGAGGGCATAGCCGCGCGGCGACGCCTCGAGCGAGGCGGCACCGCCCCCGAGGCGCAGCCGGGCGTCCGCGTGGTCCTTCGGGAGCCCGCCCCCGCCCCGCGCCGACGCGATCAGGAGCCCGGCGGACCGGGTCGCGCGGAGGCGGGTGTCGCGGTCCGCGCACAGCTGCGCGACGGCCGGCAGGTTGCAGTGCACGACGGACCAGGGCCAGGACTCGGGCGTGGTCATGGAACCGGCCAGGTGCTCGCCGCCTCGCCCGGTTCGCAGCCAGGTCTCGAGCGCGACGTGCAGGTTCAGCACCCCGATCGCCTCCTCGGGCACCCGCCAGCGCGCCGCGACGTGCTCGTCCCACGCCGTGAACGCGGACCGTGGCCGTGGGTCGACGCCCAACCACCCCTCGAGCGCCCGCCCGTCCGCCACCGCCCGCGCGACGGGCACGAGGAGGCAGGTTCGTTCGCCCCGCAACGCGTCCGCCGCGAGGTCGAAGTGCGACGGCGGCTCCGACGCCCATGCGCGCAACCTCGCCTCCGGAAGCCGCTCGCGGATCGCCAGGGCAAGGTACGCGTCGTCGCGCGCGTCCTCCACGGCGACGCCGAGCGCCGCGTCGAGCACCGTCAATGCCGGGCGCATCGCGGCGCGCAGACGATCCAGGTCGTCCAATGCCGGGACGGGATCGGACCGCGTGAGCGCGCGGAGCAGCGCGTAGCCCGCGGCGCTCCTCACGGCGATCAGATTCGGCAGCCGCAGCTCGATCGGGTCGTTCGGCTCGCCCTCGGCAAGCAGGACCGGAAGCGACATCCCCGCGGACGTGAGGCACCCACCGTGAGCCCGCAGGACGTCCAGCATCGGGTCCGCCCACACGCCCGTGTCCTCGATCCACGTCGCGGCGCCATCCAGATCCGCCTCCGTCGCTCCGAGCGCGTTCAGCCACGAGGGCGGCGCTCGGTGGCCGACGCCGGGAGCCTTGGGGACGGACTCCATCCAGCGGGCGGTGTCGTCCTGTCGCGCCGGATCGAGGCGCGCCAGTTCCGCCCGCAGCGCGGCGAACGGCGCTCCCCCCTCCGCGGCGACGTGCCCGGCGACCGTCGCCTCGAGGCGGGACCGCGCGCGCGACCACCGGAACCGGACGTAGCCGTAGCCGATCGCCACCAGCAGGAGCAGGACGACGAGCGATCGAACCAGGACGCGTCGCATCCGCACCCCCCCCCACGCCACCGGGCGCACCGCGCTCGGAAGTGTAGCGGGACGGACGACCGGATCCCGACCTGCGGGACCGCTGACCTGCGGGACCGCGGTGGATCGGTCACGACTCGACGACCGACCGTACCTCGGCACGTCGGTCGGGATTCGTGACCAGGCGCTCCCCCACCCGCGCCGATCCCGATCGCGCCGCCCTTCGGAGGCGAGTGCGAGTCGAACCAGGCGCGTGGGACTCGGCGCGGGACTCGCGTTCGGATGCCTACTTCGATTCCAGGAGGATCGTGATGTCGGTCGTCCCGTCGACCTCGATCTCCTTGTCGTAGAGCAAGCCGCCTCCCATCGTGGGGCCGGCCGTCACACGGAAGCGGCCCCGGCCCAGGCCGGGGAGCCGACCCGTCGCGCCGACCTCGCCCCAGCGCTGGTACTCGGGCGTCTCCCCGAGGCTGCGTGCCGACACGTGTACGCGAGGCGCCAACTGGCCGGCGGGGACCCGGACCTCGAACACGAGGGACGTGCCGTCGGAGAGGCGGACGGCCCCCAGGTCGGTCGCGCCCGCGCCGAGCGCGACGTCCTCCAGCAGGATCGGCGCAGAGTCGGGCAGGTCGAACATCACGGTGTAGCGACCGGGTTCGAAGTTCCCGAAGCGGATCGTCGTGCTCTCGACGAGCGCCTTCCCCGTGGCGATCGGCGGGCCCTGCCGCTTCCCGTTCCACAGGTGGATCGAAGGCGTGTTGCCCGGCCTCATCCCGGACTTCGGCTCGCGATCGAGCGTCAGGCGGGCCACGGGACCGCTCACCATCCGGAGCGTCACGTCGGAGGCGCCGCCGCGGACGCGCGCACGACCGCCGTCGGGCGCAGGCACGAGGAACAGGTGCCAGGGGACGAGCTCGACGTCGCGGTCGCTCGGCAGGCGCAGCTGGAACCGGCCCTGCGCGTCCGTACGCGTCGAGCCGCCCGGGGCGTCCCACGCGAATTGCGGCACGGGCGCGTCCGAACGACGAATCAGGATCCCCTCGGCGCTCTGCCCTTCGGGCACGACGACCTGGCCCTTCACGAGGCCGATCGCGGAG
>DATLLK010000531.1:0-5371 GCA_035537895.1 Planctomycetota bacterium | reverse complement strand
GACTTCTTCAGCTCGTACTGCAGCGACGCGAGCGCGGTGGAGGCTCCCGGGATGTCCTTCGCGTCGAGCGCCTTGCGCAGCGAATCGGCCCGCTCGCGGTAGGTCCCCGGCGGCCACACGTTGTCGATCCACTCGGAGATCTTCGGGAGGCTGTCGAGCGGGAGCTCGGACGCCCAGGCGTCCTTCACCTCGACCGTCACGGGCACCTTGGCCGCGTCGAGGAACTTCCGGTCCATCCCCAGCATGTCGGCGTCGTAGTAGGAGTCCTTCGCGCCGCGGAAGATGTAGGCGGGCTTGCCCGTGAAGGGCTTGAGGGACGTGCGGTCGTTCCCGTGGATCTCGCCCGAGAGCGCGACGATGCCCGCGAAGAGGTCGGGCGAGCGCGTCGCGAGGCGCCACGCCATCTGGGCGCCCGCGTTGTGGCCCACGAGCACGACGCGCTTCTCGTCCACGTGCCAGGTCTGCTTGACCTTGCGCAGCGCGTCCTTCAACGGGTTGATCGACTCCTCGTTGTCGTACTGGGGCGACATCGGCGCGGCGATGATCCAGCCCTTCGGCAGCAGGTGCTTCGCCCAGTTGTCCACGTAGGGCTCGGGCTTGCTCGTGTCCGCCGAGTCCGTCATCGGGTGGAGGAGGTAGACGAGCGGGTAGAACTTCGCCGGGTCGTAGTCCTTGGGCACGCCCATGTAGAGGTAGTCGGTCCCGGACGTGCTCTGGGTCTTGAACGTGCCCGTCTTGGCCGGCGGCGGCGGCTTCGCGTCCTTGGCGAGGACGGCGGGGGCCGGGCCGGAGACGACGGCCGCGAGCAGGAGGGCGGCGAGCGCCGGGGCGGTGCGCATGAGGACCTCCGTCCCCCGGGGGGGATCGAGGCCCCCATGAAATCACCGGACGGCGGCCCTGACCATCGGGTGGGTCCGCCGGGCGCGCCCGTGCCCGGGCTACTCGCCGCGGTAGGCGGGCTTTCGCTTCTCGAGGAAGGCGTTCAGGCCCTCGCGCATGTCCGTCGTGCTCGAGACGATGCCGAAGAGGTCGCACTCGATGCGCATCCCCTCCTCCTGGGAGGTGGAGGTCCCGCGCAGGACCGACTCCATCGCCATCGCGACCGCCTTCGTCCCCCGCGTGAGCAGGTGGGCGGCGATGCCTCGCACCTTCGCCGTCAGCTCGGCCGCCTCGAAGACGCCGTTCGCGAGCCCCCACCGCTCGGCCGTCGCGGCGTCGATCGGGTTGCCCAAGAGGATCAGCTCGAGGGCGCGCCCGCGGCCGACGATGCGGGGCAGGCGCTGCGTGCCGCCGTATCCGGGGATGATCCCGAGGCCGCACTCGGGCAGCCCGACCTTCGCCGTGGCCGCGAAATAGCGCAGGTGGCACGCGAGCGCGAGCTCGAGGCCCCCGCCGAACGCGTAGCCGTTGACGGCCGCGATCACCGGCTTCCCGAGGCCCTCGATGCGGGCGAGGATCGCCTGGCCGCGCAGGGACTTCTCCTTGCCGCCGACCACGGTCTGCTTGGCGAGCTCGCCGATGTCGGCGCCCGCGACGAACGCCTTCTCGCCCGCGCCGGTCAGCACGACCACGCCCACGGCGGGGTCGGCGCCCGCGGCGGCCACGGCGCGGTCGATGTCGGCCATCACCGCGTCGTTCAGCGCGTTCAGCTTGTCGGGCCGGTTCACCGTGACGGTCGCGATCCGGTCCGCGACGGCGTACAGGACGTGCTGGAGGTTCACGGTCGGCTCCCGGCCGCGAGGGCCTACTTCTTCTGCGAGTAGTCGTAGAACCCGCGGCCCGACTTGCGGCCGTTGTGACCCGCCGCGACCATCCGGCGCAGGAGCGGGGGCGCCGCGTAGCGGATGTCCTTGAACTCGTGGGACATGATGTCGGCGATGAAGAGCGTCGTGTCGTTGCCGACGAAGTCGAGGAGCTCGAGGGGGCCCATGGGGTGGCCGCAGCCGAGCTTCATGCCGGTGTCGATGTCCTCCTTCGTCGCGATCCCCTTCTCGTACGCGCGCACCGCGTCGAGCAGGTAGGGCACGAGGAGGAGGTTCACGACGAAGCCGGGCGTGTCCTTGGCCGTCACGACCGTCTTGCCGGTGCGCTTGGCGAAGTCGCAGGCGACCTCGTAGGCCGCGTCCGACGTCGAGAGCGTGCGGACGACCTCGACGAGCTTCATGACGGGGACGGGGTTGAAGAAGTGCAGGCCGACGAAGCTCTGGGGGCGCTTCGTGCCGGCCGCCATGTCGCCGATCGGGATCGATGAGGTGTTGCTCGAGAAGACCGCGGCCGGGCCGCAGACCCCGTCGAGGTGGGCGAAGAGCTTCTTCTTCTCCGCGATGTTCTCGACGATCGCCTCGACGACCAGGTCGCACGGCGCCAGCGCGTCGAGCTCGGTCGTGAAGCTGATCCGCGAGAGCGTCGCCTGCGCGACCTCCGCGGTCGCCTTGCCCTTCTCGACCGCGCGCTGGAGGGACTTCTCGATCCGCGACTTGCCCTTCGCGAGCAGGTCGGCGGTCACCTCGCGCACGATCGTCTTCAGCCCCGCGCCCGCCGAGATCTCCGCGATCCCCGAGCCCATCAACCCGCACCCGACCACGCCGACGGTCCCGAGCGCCATGCGTCACCTCCGGTCCCGACGCCGCCGCCGGGATCGAGGAGTCTAGGGTGGCGGCCGTGAGCCCGGCAGCAATGCACGCCCCGCGACGGGCCGGGCCGGTGCCGAAACCCGGGGCCGCGGGGCCGAGGCAGCCCGGCTCGCGTGCGCGGGACCCTACGAGCCGATGTCGCTCGCGAGGTCCCCGAGTTCCTTCGCGGTGGCGTCCGAGATGCGCTTGCCCTTCTTCGCGAGGCGCTCCGTCAGCTGGACCGTGAAGTCCTGCATCCGCTCGTGGGTCTCGGCCGAGCCGCCCACGAGGAAGAACTCCTGGCCCTTCGTGATCCGCGTGTGCCCGTCCTGGTTGTCGAGGCCCACGCCGAGCAGCCCGATGACCCGGCGCCGGCGGCGCCGCGTCTTGGGGCTGGGGGCGGACGGGTCGTCGGGGCGCTTGGCACTCACCCCCGAAGTCTACCCGGTCCCGGAGTCCCGCAAAGGGCCCAGCCCCTCGCAGCGGCCCTTGGACGGGGTCAGTGGGCGTCCGCCCAGGAGGCGCCGACGCCGACGTCCACGACGATCGGGACGTCCACGTCGAGCGCCCCGGACATCTCCTCGCGGACCATGGCCGTCAGCCGCTCGACCTCGTCCGGGGGTGCCTCGAAGACCAGCTCGTCGTGCACCTGCAACAGCATCCGGGCGCGGAACGACTCCTCTGCGAGGCGTCGGTCGACCGCGATCATCGCGATCTTGATCAGGTCGGCCGCCGTCCCCTGGATCGGCGTGTTGACGGCCACGCGCTCGGCGGCGCTCCGAAGGCGCGGGTCGTCGCTCGAGATCTCGGGCACCTCCCGGCGTCGTCCCATGAGGGTCGTCACGTACCCGCGCTCGCGGGCGCCCGCGACGACGGACTCCTCCCAGGCCTTCACCCGCGGGAAGACCCCGAAGTAGGCCTCGATGAACCGCTCGGCCTCGGCCTGGGTGACGCCCGTCTCGGCGGCGAGCCGCTGCGCGCCCATGCCGTAGATGATCCCGAAGTTGATCGCCTTCGCGCGCCCGCGCATGTCGGACGTCACGGCCTCCGGCGCGACGCCGAACACCTTCGAGGCCGTCGAGCGGTGCACGTCCTCCCCGGCGCGGAACGCGGCCGAGAGTCCCGGGTCGCCCGCGAGGTGCGCGAGGAGGCGCAGCTCGATCTGGCTGTAGTCGGCGGACACGAGCTTCCAGCCCTGCTCGGGCACGAAGGCGGACCGGATCGCCTTCCCCTCGGGCCCGCGCGCGGGGATGTTCTGGAGGTTGGGGTCGCTCGAGGAGAGCCGTCCCGTCGCCGCGCCGACCTGGTGGAACGTCGTGTGGACGCGCCCCGTCCTCGGGTTCACGTACGTCGGCAGCGGGTCCACGTACGTGCTCATGAGCTTGGTGACGGCGCGCCACTCGAGGAGCTTGCCGGGCAGCGGGTGCGACGACCTCAGCTCCTCGAGCGTGCGCTCGTCGGTCGACCAGCCGGTCCCCTTCTGGGTCCGCCGCGGGCGCTTGCGGCCCGCGGTCTCGTGGAGCTTCAGGCGCTCGAAGAGGATCTCCCCCACCTTCGCGTTGCTGCGCAGGTTGAAGACCTCACCCACCGCCTCGTGGACCTCGGCCTCGAGCTTCTTCGCGCGCGACTCGAGGTCGGCGGCCATCCGCGCGAACGCCTCGAGGTCGACGCGGATCCCCGTCCGCTCCATGCGCACGAGGACCGGCAGCAGGGGCATCTCGATGTCGTGGAAGACGCGGTCGACGCCGTGGGCGGTCAGCTCGGGCAGGAGCACCTCGCGCAGCCGCCAGGTGCAGTCCGCGTCCTCGCACGCGTACTCGGCGACCTTCTCGACGGGCACCTCGCGCATCGTGATCTGGTCGCGCCCGGTCCCGATCAGGGCCTGTGTCGGGATCTTGCGGACGCCCAGCCGCTCGAGCGAGAGCGCATCGAGGTTGTGCGTGCGCGCGTCGGGTCGCAGGCAGTGGTCGGCGACCATCGTGTCGAACGCGACGCCCGCCACCTCGACGGCCACGGGCTCCTGGCAGGCGAGCACGATCGCGTCGTACTTCGCGTTCTGCCCGGTCTTCTCGACCTTGTCGTCCTCGAGCACGGGCTTCAGGCGCTTCAGGATCTCGGCCGCGTCCCCGGACTTCGCGCCGCCCTCGTCGAAGAGGCTCCCCTGGGCGCGCGAGCGCTCGACGTCGCCCCCGAACATCGGGGGGTCGCGGTTCACGGGCACGTACCAGGCCTCGCCCGGGACCCACGAGAAGGAGAGCCCGACGATCTCGGCCCGCGTGGGCACGAGCGAGGTCGTCTCCGTGTCGAGGGCGAAGCCGCCCTTCCCCTTCGTGGCCTTCAAGGCCTTGATCAGCGCGTCGAGCTCGGCCGTGGACGCGACGGCGTGGTAGCGGCGCTCGGCGGGCGGGGGTCCGCCCCCGAGCGGCCCCAGCGCGGCGAGCCGGTCCTGGAACTCGAGCTCGCGGTACGCATCCCGCAGCGCGGCGTCGTCGACCGCCCGGCGGGCGAGATCGTCCCAGTCCGTGTCGAGCGGCACGTCCCGGTCGATCGTGACGAGCCGCTTGCTCAGCCGCGCGAGGTCGGCGTGCGCCACGAGGTTCTCGGCCAGCTTCTTCTGGGTCAGCTTGCTCGCCGCCTCGAGCACCCCCTCGAGGGTGCCGTGCTCCTGGATGAGGCGGATAGCTGTCTTCTCGCCGACGCCCGGCACGCCCGGGACATTGTCGGACGCGTCCCCCATCAGCCCGAGGACGTCGATGACC
>DATLLK010000530.1:0-2452 GCA_035537895.1 Planctomycetota bacterium | reverse complement strand
GTGCCGTGGGTGCTCCCGAGGTCGCGGAGCGAGGCGTTCTGCGCGCCGACGTAGATCTCGAAGTGCTCCTTCGAGACCTTCATGTCGAGCACCTGGACGCTGCCGTGCGGCGATCGGCCGAACCGGTAGACCCCCGGAGCGCCGAGGCGCCACGTCGTCCCCGCGTCCTGGCCGTGCTCGATGCGGATCCGCAGCGCCATGTTCAGGGAGTCTCCGGAGTCACGGTACGCGGCCCCCGCCCGGCGTCGAGCGGGTCGTCACGCCCCACACCTTCCCACGCCGCGCGGCCCACGCGCACGACCGTTGCGCCCTCCTCGACGGCGACCTCGAAGTCGTCGCTCATCCCCATGGAGAGGCCGGCCGGAGGCAGGTCGCCCACGCCGCGGCGCATCGCCTCGTCCCGGACCTCCCGCAGCAGGCGGAACGTCGGCCGGGCTCGCTCGCCCCGATCGTCCTCCCGCGCCATGGTCATCAGGCCGACGACCTCCAGATGGGGGAAACGGGTGAGCTCCTCGAGGAGGCCGATCGCCTTCTCCGGCTCGACGCCCGACTTCCCGGGGTCGCGGGCGGCGTTCACCTGCGCATAGACGGGCCAGCGGCGGTCCGCGGCGGCGAGCAGCGGCTCGAGCGCCTCGGCGAGGGGCAGCCGGTCGAGGGCGTGGAACACGTCGAACACGCCGAGCGCCTTCTTCGCCTTGTTCGTCTGGAGGTGGCCGATCCCGTGCCAGGTGAAGCCGACGGGGGCCGACATGCGTTTCGACACGGCGTCCTGGACCCGGTTCTCCCCGACCTCGCGCTCGCCGAGGGAGCGAAGCAGATCGAAGGCGTCGGCCGGCGCCGCCTTCGTGACGATGCACACCGTCACCCGGGGGGAAGCGCTGGCCCCCCGGGCGCGTGCGGCGTCGACGCGCTCGTAGAGGGTCGTGAGATTGGCGCGCAGAACGCCTCGCTCCGCGACCTCGGGAGCACCCACGGCACGCTGCTCAACCAGCAGAAGGCGCCGGCCGACCTGAAGCCGATCAGCCCGGGCGACGAGATCCGCGCGGGGCTCACCGTGCTCCGCGTCCTCTCCGACGGCGACCACGACCAGGAGGCGAAGCCCGTCGGGCCCCTGCCCGCGGGAGAGCCCGCGCCGAGCGCCATGCCGTCGAGCGGCATCCACACGGCCGCGTCGCCGGCCCGCGGGTCCATGCCGTCGGCCGGCTCTCCCGACCCGCTCGTCGGGACGGCGCTCGCGGGCTACCGGCTCCTCGAGCGCGTGGGCGCGGGCGGGATGGGCTCGGTCTACCGCGCGGAGCAGCTCTCGCTCCACCGCGAGGTCGCGCTGAAGGTCCTGTCCGAGAAGCTCGTCTCCGACTCCGCCTTCGTCGACCAGTTCGTCAACGAGGCGCGCGCGGCGGGCCAGCTGAACCACCCCAACGTCGTGCAGGTCTACGACGTCGGGCAGGCGGACAGCCGCCACTTCTTCTCGATGGAGTTCATCCACGGGGGCTCCCTCGAGAGCAAGATCCCGCGGACGGGCGGCGGCGTCCCCTGGAACGAGGCGCTCAACTGGTTCCTCGACGCCGCGAACGCGCTGATCTTCGCCGAGAAGAAGGGGATCCTCCACCGCGACATCAAGCCCGACAACTTCATGCTCGGACAGGACGGGAGCGTGAAGCTCTGCGACCTGGGCCTTGCGAAGAAGTCGGAGAGCGCCGACCTGCTCGCGCAGGGCATCATCGGGACGCCGCACTTCATCTCGCCCGAGTCGATCCGGCGCAAGACGGAGGTGGACGGCCGGGCCGACCTCTACAGCCTCGGCTGCACGTTCTTCCGGATCTTCACGGGGCGCAACCCCTACCCCGCGCCGTCGGTGAAGGACATCCTCCTCGCGCACCTGAACGCGCCCGTCCCGCGCGTCTCGAGCGTCGTCGCCGACTTCCCGAAGGACCTCGACGAGGTCGTCTTCCGGCTGATGCAGAAGGACCCGGCGCAGCGGTTCCAGACCGCGGAGGACCTCTGGGAGGCCCTCGACAAGATCCGGCTCCAGTACGGCATGGAGGCCCACGGGCTCCACCCGGGGCGCGCGAAGAAGTTCGCGATCGCCGGGGCCGTGATCGCCGTCGCCGCCGTGGGGACGCTGATCGCGCTGAAGCCGTGGGTGAAGCCGCCTCCGGAACACACGAAGGAGATCATCGAGAGGACGACGGGAGTCGATCCGGAGGAGTTCCGGGCCAGCAAGGCCGAGTCCGCCTTCGACAAGGTCACGAGCGACATGTTCCGCGAGCTGGGCCGCCTCGAGGAAGGGGACAACTGGAAGAAGGACGGATGGGAGGGCTACGTCACCCGCTACGAGGGCGTCGCGCAGGAGTACGCCGGGACGGCCGCGGCGGGCAAGGCGACGACGGAGGCCAAGCGCATCCGCGAGTACCGGACCGCACAGGAGGGGAAGTCCGACGCGCTCGCGGCG